>JASLCM010000073.1 GCA_030151845.1 Bacteroides sp. | reverse complement strand
CTCTCCCTTCTCATTAACCCACTCATCTAAAAAAAAGTTAGCTATACTACCTAAAAGTAAAGGTCTTTGATTAGATATTGGAATTATTCTTGCTAAAATATAATTAAAAGGGTGGGCACCATAAGGGCGATAACACTCTGCCAATGAACTAATATCTATTAAATAGTCGGGCTCCAGTACCACGAATTGAGGTATGGCAAGTTTTCTCTCTTCATCTACCTTAACATCTATCAGATTGAGTTGTGCATGTTTCCAAATAACTTCAAATGTTTTACAAAACAGAGGGTTTGCAAGAGGATGTTCATTTATAGGAATAGCCAACTGCATGAAACCATGTCCATCTATAGGAGTTACATAAGCTAAGTCAGCCTCAGCATATAAATAGGAGACACGTAATGACTCAGTCCTATAACTGGTCGTTTTAACTTCTGCCTCATAGCTCTTTAAACGAATAAATTCTTTAGGAAGATCCACACGAACAGCAAGAGCAAAAAAAGTAGCAAACTCTTTTATAAAACCCTCCATACTCTCCTCTTTTGGTCTTTCTAAATTATTGAGAATACAATGGATCTGCTGTAAAATTTCATAGAGTTTCTGTTCTTGCTCTTTGTCTAAACCAATTTGTTCACTTATATAATTTATTTTTACAGCTAAATCTGTAAATTGAAATCGTTGAAGAGGTAATAACTTAGAGACTATACGATCTAACCATTGTTTTAACTGCTTCACTCTTATGGTTAGTTCTTTTACTCTATTGGTGTGTAATTCCATCAGCCATAAAAACTGATTACTCACCTCTTTATTGGTAAACTTAATCATTTACTGTTATTTTGATAATCTTGTATGAAACCTTCCCGCATCCAATTCGCTAAGGCTTGTCTATTGGAATATACAAGAAAACGTCTTTGGTCAAAGCTATTCTGGATATTTCCTAACTCTACAAAGACAGAGGTGGGTTGCGTCTTAGACAGAACGAAAAGGTTCCGTGCACTGACTGTTCCGGTAAAGCCACGATTAGGCTGATGACGCTGGTATTTTTTCTCAAATGTTCTTCGGAGAGTATTGGCTAAAGCCAAACTTTTGGGGTTGTTTTTATTGTGATAGAAGAATACATCGATCTGCTTTTTATGACTTCGACTATCTAAATGCAAGAATATTGCCCTGCAATAGGAGTATATTTTCTTATCGTTAGCATATAGACTATTAATTTTATTCGTTCTCTGCTTTAACCTTTCAACTTGATTCAAGGGTATAGCAGCTCCCATACAAGTCTCTCGTTTACTATTACCTAAATACTGAACATCACGAATACCATCCTTTGCATCTTGAATAATTAAGTAAACTTTTGCTCCCTCCTCCATTAAGTTTCTAGCTAATCTAGCTGCTATATCATAAGCATATTCATCTTCATGAAGCTCCCGCTTCCCTATTTTGCCAATAGCACCAGGATCGGGTCCACCATGTCCACTCACGATATAGAAACAAGCACCTCTGAGTCGGTTATTCTTAACAACAACCTTACTATACTTTGAACCAAAGAGAGGTTCATTAATTGTAGTACCCAAACTTGGAGCAGGCTTTGCCGTCTTAGTTTTAGCTGGTAGTTGGTAACTTACACCCAGAAGTAAACTGTTCTTCTTTCCTAGCTTTCGCTTATTTAACTCTATAAATTCGTTATATGCAGCCCTTCCTCTTCTTCCGTGTCTCAGCAAAAAGCTGTTAATACCATCACCAGATTTAGGTTTTGCATACTCTTGTGCCTCCACCATTAAAGGAAATAATAAAAAAAGAAAAAGTAGTAAAGGTAATATAGATATAGGTTTTAGCTTCATTCTTATCTGACTCTCATTATATTAAAACGAATAAAAACAAATGTACAATTTTTTTCCTACTTTTGTTTAGAATGGTACTAAACAAGTTTATTTTAAACAATCTAATCTTTTTTATATGAATAAGAATTTAAGTCGGGAAACCTTATGCGTTCAAGGAGGATGGACTCCCAAAAAAGGAGAACCAAGAGTTCTACCTATCTACCAAAGTACAACCTTTAAATACGATACAAGTGAGCAAATGGCAAAATTGTTTGATTTAGAGGAGAGTGGATATTTTTATAGCCGACTACAAAATCCTACAACCGATGCAGTGGCAGCAAAAATAGCTAGTTTAGAAGGAGGAGTTGCTGCAATTTTAACATCTAGCGGTCAAGCAGCGAACTTCTACGCTATATTTAACATCTGCCAGGCAGGTGATCACTTTGTATGCTCCTCTTCAATCTATGGTGGAACCTACAACCTTTTTGCAGTTACCATGAAAAAGCTAGGCATAGAAGTAAGCTTTGTTCACCCTGACGCTACAGATGAAGAGATTCAAAAAGCTTTTCGTCCCAACACAAAAGCGCTATTTGGTGAAACAATATCGAACCCCTCACTGGAGGTTCTAGATATTGAAAAATTTGCAAAAATAGCGCACAAAAATGGAGTTCCTCTACTTGTAGACAACACCTTTCCTACCCCTATTAATTGCCGACCATTTGAATGGGGAGCAGACATCGTTATACACTCAACAACAAAGTACATGGATGGTCATGCTACCTCTATAGGAGGATGCATTGTAGATTCTGGAAACTTCAACTGGGATAATTATCCAGATAAATTTCCAGGCTTATGTACCCCAGATGAATCCTACCATGGACTAACCTATACAAAGTCATTTGGCAAATTGGCCTATATAACAAAGGCTACAGCACAATTGATGCGCGATCTTGGAAGTACACAAAGTCCACAAAATGCTTTTCTTTTAAATCTAGGCCTAGAAACCTTACACTTAAGAATGAAACAACACTGCGCAAATGCAGAGACCATTGCGCAGTTCCTTGAACAACACAAGAAGGTAGCTTGGGTAACCCATCCAAGTTTACCAAGTAGTTCTCATTATGCATTAGCTCAAAAATACACCCCTTCTGGTTCTTGTGGGGTAATCTCCTTCGGATTAAAAGGGGGTAGGTCTGTATCCATTCAGTTTATGGACTCACTAAAGCTTGCAGCAATCGTCACACATGTAGCCGACGCTAGAACCTGTGTCTTGCACCCAGCAAGCCACACCCACCGTCAGTTAACAGATGAACAACTTGAAGAAGCTGGAGTGAAACCAGATCTAATCCGACTTTCGGTTGGTATAGAAAATGTTGAAGACATACTTGAAGATTTAAGCCAAGCTTTAGAAACTATATAAATCTTTTTAATCTGCAGATAAAAAGGAGCTTTTATCTGCAGATTAGGCTACTAACCCTATTATTACGCCTCAAACAAAGAGGATCAAAAAGATTATGCTATCTTTATAACAGACCAAAAACCTTAATAAAGAAAAGACTACAAAAACTTAGATGAATAGTATGAGTAAAAATTTAAAAGAAGCTGCACTAAGATACCATTCCGAAGGGAGACCTGGTAAAATAGAAGTTGTACCAACAAAACCCTACAGAACACAAAGAGATTTATCTCTAGCATACTCTCCAGGAGTAGCTGAACCCTGTTTGGCCATACAAAAAGAGCCTTTAGATGCTTATAAATATACAGCTAAGGGAAACTTAGTTGCAGTAATTTCAAATGGAACCGCAGTACTAGGCCTAGGAGATATTGGTGCCTTAGGCGGTAAACCTGTAATGGAAGGAAAAGGACTCCTCTTTAAAATCTATGCAGGAATAGATGTCTTTGACATAGAATTAGATGAAAAAGATCCCGATAAGTTTATAGAGGCTGTCAAGGCAATAGCACCAACCTTTGGTGGAATAAACTTGGAGGACATCAAAGCTCCAGAATGTTTTGAGATAGAGGAAAGACTAAAGAAAGAGTTATCAATTCCTGTAATGCACGATGACCAGCATGGAACCGCAATCATTTCATCGGCCGGATTAATTAATGCATTGGAAGTCGCCAACAAAAAGATAGAAGAGGTAAAAATTGTAGTAAATGGAGCAGGCGCCTCTGCAATCTCTTGTACAAAACTATATATCGCCTTAGGTGCTAAAAAAGAGAATGTAGTGATGTTAGATAGCAAGGGGGTTATCCACTCAGGACGCACCGATCTTAATCCACAAAAGCAAGAATTTGCTACATCACATACAACAGCAAGAACATTAGACGAGGCTATTCAAGACGCCGATGTATTCTTAGGACTTTCAAGAGGAAATGTCTTATCTCAAAAGATGATCAAAAAAATGGCAAAACGTCCCATTATTTTTGCTCTTGCTAACCCTGTTCCCGAAATTGCTTATGAAGATGCCATGAGCGCAAGGCCAGATGCTTTAATGGCTACAGGAAGAAGTGATTATCCCAACCAAATAAACAATGTGATTGGTTTCCCATACATCTTCAGAGGAGCATTGGATACACACGCTACGGCTATAAATGAAGAGATGAAAATAGCTGCAGTACACGCTATCGCACACTTAGCAAAAGAGCCAGTTCCCGACATTGTTAGTGAAACCTACAGCGTTAAGAACTTCAGCTTCGGCCCAAGCTACTTTATCCCGAAACCTGTAGATCCTCGTTTAATCACAGAGGTCTCTTCAGCTGTAGCTAAAGCTGCAATAGAGAGTGGAGTCGCTAGACGAGAAATAACAGATTGGGATGCTTATAAGCGTGAACTATTAGAGCTCATGGGGTATGAGTCAAGATTAACTAGACAAATGTATGAGTCTGCCCGAGCAAATCCCAAACGAGTTGTATTTGCTGAAGGAGGACATCCTAATATGCTAAAAGCTGCAGTTGAAGCTAAAGATGAAGGCATTTGCCACCCTATCCTTTTAGGAAATGATGAAAGGATAAATAAGCTAGCAGAGAAATTAGAACTAAGTCTCGATGGAATTGAAATTGTAAACCTAAGACACGATAAGGAGTCCGACCGTAGAAAAAGATATGCAAAAATCCTAACAGAGAAAAGGGCTCGTGAAGGAGCTACCTTCGATGAGGCCATCGATAAAATGTTTGAGCGTAACTACTTCGGTATGATGATGGTTGAGACAGGAGATGCAGATGCATTTATCTCTGGGGTATACACCAAATATAGCAATACAATTAAAGTAGCCAAAGAGGTTATAGGCATACGCCCGCAATACAAACACTTTGGAACCATGCACATTGTGAACTGCAAAAAGGGAACATATTTCTTAGCAGATACACTAATCAACCGGTTACCAAATACAGAGACCTTAATTGATATGGCTAAGCTATCGGCCAATACAGTAAAATTCTTTAACCACGAGCCCAACATAGCCATGGTTAGCTTCTCTAACTTTGGTGCAGATACTGTAGGCTCTCCGGTACAAGTACATGAGGCTGTAGCCTACATGCATGAACATTATCCAGAATTAGCACTTGATGGAGAGATGCAAGTTAACTTCGCTTTGAATAGAGACTTAAGAGATGAGAAGTACCCCTTCAATAAGCTCAAAGGAAAGAATGTAAACACCTTAATATTTCCAAATTTAAGCTCAGCCAACTCTGGCTATAAGCTTCTGCAGAGCCTCACTGATGCCGAGGTTATAGGTCCTATTCAAATGGGACTTAATAAACCCATTCACTTTACAGATTTAGAGAGCTCTGTAAGAAGTATTGTGACAATAACAGCTGCAGCTGTCATTGATGCTATAGTAAATCAAAAGGAACATGAAAAAAAAGAGACTAAGTAAATCTCAAATTATATGCATAGTGCTGTTATGGGCAGCACTATGCTATATTGTAATCACCTCTGTAGAAAATTTTGATGGACCAACGATCATCTCCTTAGTAATGGCTACGGTTTTAATCTTTATTCCTGTTTACAAAACGCTGTTCGATAAAAAAGATACGTAGCCTACCACAACCTTTCAAATAGAAAGCATTTTATCGAATTAGATACCCTAAGCACAGGAATAAAGCTTTTTTGAAAACATTTATTTATGTATTTAGCCTTTTTATATCTACTTTTGTAGTGTTATAAATTTTCTAATCAAATTAAAATGAAGAAACTACTTTATTTACTCCTTGGAACCATGGCAATATCCTGCTCCAAACAACCAGCATCCATAACTTACCCCATAACTGAAAAAGACCAAACAGTAGATAACTATTTTGGGGTTGAAGTACCTGATCCCTATAGGTGGTTAGAAAATGATACATCACAGGCCACAGCAGAATGGGTCAAAGCACAAAATCAAGTAACAAATAGCTACTTAGAAAAACTCCCTTTTAAAAAGGAACTTTTAAAACGTTTGACAAAGCTCAGCAATTATGAAAAGATAGGAACTCCCTTCAAAAAGAATGGGAAATTCTATTTCTTCAAAAATAACGGACTCCAAAACCAGAGTGTTCTTTATCAGTTAGAGACATTAGATGCTGAGCCTAAAGTTATACTAGATCCCAATGAACTCTCAGAAGATGGAACAGTAGCACTTTCAGGCATTAGTTTCTCTAAAGATGGGAAATATATGGCCTACACCATTTCAAGAAGTGGTTCAGACTGGAGAGAGATCTACGTCTTAGATCTAAAAACCAACAAAACGCTTCCCGATCATGTGAAGTGGGCCAAGTTCAGTGGTGCAACTTGGCACAAAGATGGCTTCTACTATAGTGCCTATGATGCACCACAAAAAGGCAAAGAATACTCCCATGTCAATGAAAATCATAAGATTTACTACCATAAGTTGGGAACCCCACAAACAGAGGACCGCTTAATTTTCGAAAATAAAAAACAGCCAAAACGCTTTTATAGTGTCAGCATCGATGAAGAGGAGAAACACCTGTTTCTATACGAATCGGGCGAAGGTAGAGGCAATGCCCTATTTGTTCAGGATTTAAACAAAGGTAAAAACTCATTTTCTACAATAGCAACAGACTTTAATTATACCTATTATCCTATTGAAACTGTTGGAGATCAAATACTTTTCCTAACAAACTATGGTGCACCTAATTACAGAATAATGGTAGCTCCAACATCTGCTCCCCAACTTGAAAACTGGCAAGATCTTATTGGAGAAAAAGAGTATGTTTTAGATAATGCCTCTGTAATTAATAATCACTTGGTGTTGACCTATATGAAAGATGCATCACACCATGTTTCTATCCATAATCTTAAAGGAGAACTTATTAATGAACTTCACCTACCAGGAATAGGAACTGTTGGTTTTAGTGGCAATAAAGAGGATGAAGATTGCTTCTTTAGCTATACTTCTTATACAACCCCAACCTCTACCTATAAGCTAGATTTAAAGAACAATAGCTACGAATTGTATCAGGCACCTAAACTAGATTTCAACTCAGAAGATTTTATCACAGAGCAACTGTTTTTCCAAAGCAAAGATGGTACAAAAGTGCCCATGTTTATCACCTATAAGAAAGGACTTAAAAGAGAGGGGAACAACCCTGTTTATCTCTATGGATATGGAGGATTTAATATTAGCCTAAACCCAGGCTTCTCAGCTTTACGAATTCCATTTTTGGAAAATGGAGGAATCTATGTTGAAGTAAACCTTAGAGGAGGAGGTGAATATGGTGAAGATTGGCACATAGCGGGTACTCAAATGCAGAAGCAAAATGTTTTTGACGATTTTATTGCGGCTGCAGAATTTTTAATCGAAGAGAAGTATACCTCTCCTCAAAAGATAGCCATCGTTGGAGGCTCTAACGGAGGATTACTTGTTGGGGCTTGTATGACTCAGCGTCCAGAACTCTTTGGAGTTGCTATTCCTAGAGTAGGTGTAATGGATATGCTTAGATATCACAAGTTTACCATTGGTTGGAATTGGGCAAGCGACTATGGTACAAGTGAAGATAGTTTAGAGATGTTTACCTATTTATACAACTACTCTCCACTTCACAACCTTAAAAAGGGAACAAAGTACCCTGCAACACTTGTCACTACAGCCGATCACGATGATAGAGTTGTTCCTGCGCACTCCTTTAAGTTTGCAGCTGCACTTCAAGAGTGTAACGACGGAACAAATCCTACCTTAATTCGTATAGACAGTAAAGCTGGACATGGTGCTGGTAAACCCATGAAAAAAGTATTAGAAGAACAGGCAGATATTTATGGCTTCATCATGCATAACTTACAGATGAAACCTCACTTCTAACGGAACAGGATATAATAAAAGGGACTACGCTCTAAAGCATAGTCCCTTTTATTATGAATTATTTTTGTATTAAAACACTGATAATAACTAGGTTATTAAACAATATTAAATATATTTGTTTTATAACCTATTAAAACTACAGCTATGAATATTGAAAAGATTTTAACCTCTTTAGAACAAAAACATCCAGGAGAGTTAGAGTACTTACAAGCAGTTAAAGAGGTTCTACAGTCCATAGAGGCTATCTATAACCAACATCCCGAATTTGAAAAAGCAAAAATCATTGAACGACTAGTAGAACCCGACCGAATTTTCACCTTCAAAGTAACCTGGATGGATGATCAAGGAGAAGTACAAACCAATATTGGCTATCGTGTACAATTTAATAATGCCATAGGGCCTTATAAAGGAGGAATACGCTTCCACCCCTCTGTGAACCTCTCTATATTAAAATTCCTTGGATTTGAACAAACCTTTAAAAACGCATTAACAACCCTTCCAATGGGAGGAGGTAAAGGAGGATCCGACTTTTCTCCAAAAGGTAAGAGTGATGCAGAAATCATGCGCTTTTGCCAAGCATATATGCTCGAACTATGGAGGCATTTAGGAGCAGACATTGATGTTCCTGCAGGAGATATAGGTGTAGGTGGAAAAGAAGTGGGTTACATGTATGGTATGTATAAGAAACTAACACATGAGTGTACTGGCACATTTACAGGGAAAGGGCTATCCTTTGGAGGCTCATTAATCCGGCCAGAGGCTACAGGTTATGGAGCACTCTACTTTGTGAATCAAATGTTACAAACAAGAAACATAGCAATAAAAGGTAAAACTGTTGCTATTTCTGGCTTTGGCAATGTAGCATGGGGAGCAGCTAAAAAAGCGACTCAACTAGGAGCTAAAGTGGTTACTATATCAGGACCAGATGGCTACATTTATGATCCTGAGGGTATATCTGATGAAAAGATTGATTTCATGCTAGAACTGAGAGCTTCAGGAAACGACATTGTATCTCCTTTTGCTGATCAATATAAAAGTGCTACTTTCGTACCCAATAAACGCCCATGGGAGGTAAAAGTCGACATTGCTCTTCCTTGCGCAACTCAAAATGAGTTAAATGCTGAAGATGCACAAGCATTAATTAATAACAAAGTAATCTGTGTGGGAGAGATCTCAAACATGGGTTGTACATTAGAGGCTATTGATCTCTTTGTAAAGAATAAAGTAAACTTCGCACCAGGAAAAGCGGTAAATGCAGGCGGAGTAGCAACCTCTGGATTAGAGATGACCCAAAATGCAATGCATATGAGTTGGAGCAGCGAAGAGGTTGACCAAAAACTGCAAACCATTATGCATGGTATTCACGCACAATGCCTCAAATACGGTGCAGAAAAAGAGGGATATATCAATTATGTTAAAGGAGCAAATATTGCTGGTTTCATGAAGGTAGCCCACGCAATGCTTGCCCAAGGTATTGTATAATGAAGCTAAGAATTCTTATTCTATTCATAGGTTTAATATGCTTTTCTTATCTACAGGCTCAAGAGATAGGAAAAGCATCCTATTATCACTCTAGGTTTCATGGAAGAAAAACTTCTAGTGGATTAATCTATCACAAAGATAGCATGAGTTGTGCTCACCGCCACTACCCTTTTGGAACCTTACTAAAGGTAGAGAATCTAAAAAATGGAAAAGAAGTTATTGTAAAAGTGACCGATAGAGGTCCCTTTACTAGAAAAAAAATGATAGACCTTTCACAACAAGCTGCTAAGCAACTGGGAATGATTCAACAAGGTATTGCTGAAGTTCGAGTTCAAGTATATGAGCCTATCTATCCAAAACTAAAACTCCATTCAACAGCTATTCCCTCTCCTATACTTTCTTTGCTTCATCCTCCTAATTACCCCACTCCATATCCTCAGAAAGAAGAACTATAAAAAGTCCTCTTTTTCAATATTTTATTTTACCTTTGTTTTGATACCAAAAAAAATTTAGAATGCTACAACCCGAATTGAAGCTACGTCGCGACAAGATTCGCGCATTAATGGCCCTTAATGGGATTGATGCAGCACTAATTGCTTGCAATGTAAATATCATATACACCTTTGGAGAAGTAGTAAATGGATATATTTATATTCCACTTCACTCTCCTGCAAGGCTTTTTATTAAAAGGCCACAACACCTTAAAGGTGAACACATTCACCCCATCAGAAAACCAGAAGAAATAATCGGACTACTGGAAAAGCATGAACTTCCGCTTCCAGCAACACTTTTGCTAGAGGGAGACGAGCTTCCTTATAGCCTTTATAACAGACTCTCTGCAGCTTTTCCTAACGCTACGATTGTTAATGGAAGCCAGCTTATAAAACAAGCTAGAACAACAAAAACAAGAGTAGAACAAGAGATGTTTAGAAGAGCAGGAAAACTCCATGAAAAAGCCTATCAAAACATCCCTTCTCTCTACAAAGAGGGAATGACAGATTTAGACTTTTCAATTGAAGTAGAGCGCTTAATGAGACAAGCTGGTAGTCTTGGAGTTTTTAGAATCTCAGGAGAGGATATGGAAATCTTTATGGGCAATATTTTGGCTGGAGATAATGCTGCAGCTCCTTCTCCTTACGACTTTGCCTTAGGGGGCAAAGGTCTGGATCCTACTCTCCCTGTTAGCGTTTGTGGCGATCCTCTTAAAAAAGGAACTACCATTATGGTAGATATGGGAGGAAACTTCAATGGTTACCTTTCAGATATGAGTAGAGTCTACTCTATTGGAAAGCTTCCAGATCAAGCCTACGAAGCACATAACTTATGTCTTTCTATTCAAGAAGAGCTGGTAGAGATGATGCTTCCCAATACGCCCTGCTCTGCTTTATACCAACATGCCATTAAAAGAGTTGAAGAAGCTGGGTACAGTGACTACTTTATGGGTATAGAACAACAAGCTAAGTTCATAGGTCATGGAGTTGGACTAGAAATCAATGAAGCTCCCGTCCTTTCAGAAAAATCGAAAGATATATTGGAACCTGGAATGGTAATAGCTTTAGAACCTAAAATTATATTACCAGAGATTGGAGCTGTAGGAATAGAAAACACATGGATTATAACCAATGAAGGAGCAGAGAAAACAACCAATGCTCCAGAAGAGATTATTGACCTAACCAAATAATATAAAACTAATTTTTTCCTATCAATAAAGGCGATGCAATTGCATCGCCTTTATTAAAACTACTATGTGACATCTTAAACTCTGTTTAGTTTCTTCACCTTCTCTATTCCAAAAACTTTATATTTTCCTCCTTGCTCAATAGAATGTATCATTACAGCAAAAACATCACTATTGGATTTGAAGAAAAGTTCTCCGTGATACAATTTATCTTTTTCACTGTATTTGTAGATGTAATCTAAATAGATAGCCTCCTCCCACTCTATTCCTAAAGAGGCTGCATTCTTTCTCAACTCATTCAAGCGATCTCCAACATACTCCTCCCACTCTTCATTCTTCACTAAGTCGGTTAGTTTACTTTTACTTCCCTCTTCAAAGTTTTGTGTAACAAATTCAGCTAGCTCTTTTGAGTCGATATAAAACTCCCTCAACTCACTCATCTCCTTAGTGGTTACTTCCTGGAGAAACTGATAAACCATCTTACCAATTCCCTCTGGTTTTTTACTTGTTGGCGTTTTACTAGATGAACAGCTTCCCACAAAGAGAGCAATGAATAATATAGATAGCAGTTTAATTTGTTTCATAATTTAAATTGTATGTTGTTGATTAATCAAATATAATAAAGCAATAAGTGTTAGGCAATAGTTTTATCAATTCTTTCTATTCGACCACTTTTAACCCCATCTTTTTAGCCTTCTCAACTAAGAAATGCTTCGCTGCATTATATTCATTGGGAATAACTCCATCTAAAATAGCATCTTTGATAGAACTCTTTAACGAGCCAACCTCCTTACAAGGAGACAAGCCAAAAAGAGTCATAATTTCATCTCCACTAATAGGTGGTTCAAAATTTCTAACCCGATCTTTCTCTTCAATATCTTTTAGCTTTTGCCTAACTAATTTAAAGTTTTTTATATATCTTTTCTTTCTTTCAAGATTGTTTGTGGTTATGTCTGACTCACAAAGTACCATTAAATCTTCTATGTCATCTCCAGCTTCAAACAGCAGCCTACGAATAGCAGAGTCGGTTACCTCATCCGATGCAATAACAATTGGACGCATGTGTAACCTAACCATTTTTTGGACATATCTCATTTTTTCATTCATAGGCAACTTCATTTTTCGAAATAAATTAGGAATCATTTTCTCACCTATGAAATTATGGTTGTGAAAAGTCCACCCCACCCGATTATCCCAACGTTTAGTTGCAGGTTTTGCTATATCATGTAACAAAGCAGCCCATCGCAACCAAAGTTTATCAGTATTCTTAGCTATATTATCTAAGACCTGTAACGTATGATAAAAATTATCCTTATGTCCCTTGCCTCTTCGTACCTCAACTCCTTGTAAATCGACAAGCTCAGGAAAAATATGTACAAGCAAACCAGCTCTATCTAGATCTACAAAGCCTTTAGAAGGAATTGGAGATAGTATTATTTTATTCAATTCCTCTGCAACACGCTCTTTTGAGACAATAGAAATACGACTGCAATTCTTTTGTAACGAATGAAACGTCTCCTCTTCAATGTGAAAGCCAAGTTGGGTTGCAAAACGAATACAGCGCATCATTCGAAGAGGATCATCATCAAATGTAACATCTGGATCTAATGGAGTACGTATTATTTTTTCTTTTAAGTCGGCTATCCCATTAAACGGATCGACCAACTCCCCATACCTATCACTGTTTAAGCAAACAGCCAATGCATTAATTGTAAAATCTCTTCTATTTTGATCATCCTCTAAAGTTCCATCTTCAACTATAGGATTCCTAGAGTCGCGTTGGTACGACTCTTTTCTTGCTCCAACAAACTCAACTTCAATATTCTTATATTTAATCTGTGCTGTACCAAAATTTTTAAAAACAGAAAGATAGGCACCTTGTCCTAATCGCTTGGCTAACGATTTAGCCATATGAATACCACTTCCAACCACCACCACATCAATATCTGTTGAAGGGCGCTCTAAAAAAAGGTCTCTAACATAACCACCAACTACATAACACTCATATTCAAGTGAATCAGCGGTATAGGAGATTTCCTTAAATATAGGATGGCTGAAAAGTTCCTTAAAATCATCTCTAGTCAACTCTCTCATCTACTCAAACTTTAAGTTTTAGGGTGTAAAGGTACAAAAAACTGATATTATTTGTATTTTTGCTCTCTAGATAAAGTTAATGAATATGAAATACAAGTACATACTTCTAACTTTTCTCCTATTTTTAATTAGTTGTGGAGAAAACGTAGAACAAAAAGGAGAAAAAAGATTAATTCTCGCTCAGCAGGCGTTCCAAAACAAAGATTACAACGAAGCAAAACTCCAGATAGATAGCATTAAGATTCTCTATCCAAAAGCCTTCGAAGCAAGACGTGCGGGAATTAAACTCATGCAAGAGGTAGAGCTAGAGGAACAAAACATCAGTTTAATTTATCTAGACAGTATTCATCAAGTAAAAGAAGAGGAGTTCCAAGCTTGCAAAAACAAGTTTACTTTTGAAAAAGATGAAGAATACCAAACCATTGGAAACTACTTTTGGCCTACACAAACCGTTGAAAGAAACCTAAAAAGAAGCTATCTCCGTTTTCAAGTCAGCGAACTAGGAGTTCTAACAATGACCTCTTTCTTTAACAACACCTATAACATCAATCACACTAAAGTTCGTGTAACAGCACCCGATGGAAGTTTTGCAGAGACACCTACCTCTAAAGATTGTTACCAAACAACAGATCTAGGTAGAAAAATTGAACAGGCTAGTTTTACTATAAAAGAAGACGGCGATGTAGTAGGTTTTATAGCTATGAATAAAGACAAAAGGCTAAAGGTTACCTACTTCGGAGATCGTAATTTTGAATATGACATGCAAGCCAATGACAAAGAAGCTGCCTATCAAATCTACCAACTGCATAAAATTCTAGCAGCCATTCAACAAATTGAAGAAGAGCGCAAAGAAGCAAAGCTAAAAATAGAGTTTGTATCCCGAAAAATAAGAGAGAGAGAAGAGAAAGAGCTCAATTTAACCAATTAAATATCAAATGAAAAAAATCATCCTTTTAACAAGTGTAGTACTGCTAAGCTCATGTGCTACACTGTTTACAAGTTCACGACAAACTATCTCAATAGTAGGTGAGCCAGGTATTCAAGTGTATGACACCAGAACAAACATCAAGTTAGCAGAGATACCTCAAGAAAAAAGCACCTCCTTCTCGATCAAAAAAGGATTAGCAGACAAGCAACTTCTTGCTAAGAAAAAGGGATTTACACCAAAACCTTTTCTTCTAGAGACCACCTTTAATAAGACCTCGCTCTGGAACATTCTTTTTTGGCCCGGATTTCTTATCGATTTAGGTACGGGTCAGATCAACAAATATGACAATACAATTATTAACCTCGAGCTTGAGGCAGATAATGAGTAAACAGTTAAAAAAAGCGCTCCAAATTGGAGCGCTTTTTTTAACTGTTTTATAACTCTTATTTACTAGCCTTCAAAGATTTAATACTCTCCTGCAAAGAAGCTATGATACTCTCCGTATCTGCTTGTTTCTTTCTTTCCAGTTCAATAACTGCAGTTGGTGCATTCTGTACAAACCTCTCGTTCGATAACTTCTTTAAAACTCCCTTAAGAAATCCTTCCTTATGTTTTAATTCAGCCTCCATTCTCTCAATTTCAGCATCAACATCAATTAAGTTCCCTAAAGGTATAGCAAACTCAGTCGTAGCAACCATAAAGGTAACAGCTCCCTCACTTTGCACATCAACCTCATTGATCTGCTCTAAGTTACACAGTTTCTCAACTAATTTTTGGTGTTTTGCATAAGGGTTTTCACCAATAACCTCTAAAATAATAGCATCCTTATTCGCTATGTTTTTTTGCAAACGTACCGAACGGATATGACTAATTAGCTCTTTAACCAACTCTACTTGGTTTAGCAACTCCTCTTTACTAGCCTCAGCCTTAGGAAGTAGATCAACCATTAAGCTATCCCCTTCTTTTCTCTCTTCTAAGTTCTGCCAAAGCTCCTCTGTAATAAAAGGCATAAAGGGATGTAATAACTTCAACATAGCATCGAAGAAAGAGAGCGTCTCCTTATACGTTACCTCATCGATACCTTCACCATAAGCTGGCTTAATCCACTCCAAGTACCAAGAAGAAAATTCATCCCAAAACAACTTGTAGATTACCATTAAGGCTTCACTCAAACGGAATTTTCCGAATAGATCTTCAACCTCTAAAATAGTAGCGCTTAACTTCTCTCTAAACCACTCAACCGCTAGTCTAGCTGCTTCAGTTGGTTCTACAGCAGAGTCTACCGTCCATCCTTTTATTAAACGGAAAGAGTTCCAGATTTTATTATTAAAGTTTCTTCCCTGTTCACAAAGAGATTCATCAAAAAGAATATCATTACCAGCTGGTGCCGCCAACATCATTCCCATACGTACTCCATCAGCTCCATACTTTTCAATAAGATGCAAAGGATCTGGAGAGTTACCTAAAGATTTGGACATTTTTCTACCCAGTTTATCACGTACAATACCCGTAAAATAAACATTTTTAAAAGGCATTTGTCCTTCATACTCATACCCTGCCATAATCATTCGGGCTACCCAAAAGAAAATGATATCAGGTCCTGTTACTAAGTCGCTCGTTGGATAGTAATACTTTAATTCTTCATTTTCAGGGTTACGTATTCCATCAAACAAAGAAATTGGCCACAACCAAGAAGAGAACCAAGTATCTAAACAATCCTCATCCTGACGCAAATCTGCTTTTGTCAGCTCTGCGTTACCTGTTTTTTTCTTTGCCAACTCTAAAGCCTCATCTTCACTCTCCGCAACAACATATCCCCCCTCAGGTAAGAAATAGGCTGGTATGCGATGTCCCCACCACAATTGCCTACTAATACACCAATCTTTAATATTTTCCATCCAATGTCGATAAGTGTTTTTATACTTAGCTGGATAGAATTTTATATCATCTTCCATCACTGGACCTAAAGCGATCTCTGCTAAATGTTCCATCTTTAAGAACCATTGCATAGAAAGTTTAGGCTCAATAACAACATCAGTACGCTCCGAATAACCCACTTTATTGGTGTAAGATTCTACTTTAACCAATAAATCGGCCTTTTGTAAATCTTCAACAATTTGTTTTCTCACCTCAAAGCGATCCATGCCAACATAAAGTTCTGCAGCCTCACTTAGAGTTCCATTGTCATTAAAAATATCGATACTTGGCAAGTTAAATTTCTCTCCAAGCATGTGGTCATTCACATCATGTGCAGGGGTAACCTTTAAACATCCAGTACCAAACTCGATGTCGACATATTCATCCTCTATTACAGGAATAGATCGATTTACTAAAGGGACAATTACCCGCTTTCCTTTTAGGTGTTCATTTTTAGGGTCATTGGGGTTAATACACATTGCAGTATCTCCCATAATGGTCTCTGGACGAGTGGTTGCAACAGTTGCAAATCCCTCTTCTCCTTCAATCTTATATTTCAAATAATAGAGTTTACTCTGCTCCTCTTTATAGATAACCTCTTCATCCGATAGAGCCGTAAGTGCAACTGGATCCCAGTTTACCATTCGTACTCCGCGGTAAATTAGTCCCTTGTTGTATAGATCAATAAATACCTTAATTACACTTTCACTTCTAACTTCATCCATAGTAAAAGCAGTACGATCCCAATCACAAGAGGCACCCAATTTCCTTAACTGTTTAAGAATAATTCCTCCATGTTCTTCAGTCCAGTCCCAAGCATGTTTTAAAAACTCCTCACGGGTTAAATCGCTCTTTTTAATCCCTTTTTGAGCCAAACGATTCACAACTTTAGCTTCAGTTGCTATAGAAGCATGGTCTGTTCCTGGAACCCAACAAGCATTTTTCCCCTCCATTCTTGCACGACGCACTAATATATCTTGAATGGTATTATTCAACATATGCCCCATGTGGAGAACTCCTGTAACGTTGGGAGGTGGAATGACGACAGTGTAGGGAGTCCGATTATCTGGTTTTGAACTAAATAATCTATGCTGTAACCAATACTGGTACCACTTATTCTCAACTTCAGCAGGATTGTACTTACTTGCTAATTCCATATGTATCTCTTAAATCTGTTAATTATACCTAGATAACATTTATCTATTGGGCAAAATTAATAAAAAATAAGTAGATATAGCTAGCAGATTATGTACTTTTGCTAAGAAGTGATTCTTCAAAGAAGAAATACCGCTTGTGCTAAAACTCTCTAACTGCGCTTCATTCTCTTGTTAGAGAGCTCTAGCTAATCAAATAAAGGCAATTAATCAGAATAGAAAAGAGATACATATGCATACTAGAGAAGAAAAACTAGAGGCTTTTGGACATTTTTTAGATGTCCTAGACGAATTAAGAGAAAAATGCCCATGGGATAGAAAGCAAACCAACGAAAGTTTAAGACCTAATACGATCGAGGAGGTTTATGAACTATGTGATGCGCTTCTCAAAGAGGATGATGAAGAGATTTGTAAAGAGTTGGGAGATGTTCTCCTTCATATTGGTTTTTATGCAAAAATCGGAGCAGAAAAAGAGAAGTTTGATATAAAAACAGTTTGCGATAAACTCTGTGAAAAATTAATTTTCAGGCACCCTCACGTCTTTCAGACCCAAAAAGAGACAGCAGTCGATGAAGTTCTTACCAACTGGGAAAAGCTTAAATTAAAAGAAAAAGGGGGCAATAAATCTGTACTTAGTGGTGTTCCCAACTCCCTTCCTACACTAATAAAAGCTTATCGTATACAAGACAAGGCAAGAAATGTGGGCTTCGACTGGGAAAATAAAGAAGATGTTTGGAGTAAAGTACGCGAAGAGTGTAAAGAGTTTGAGGAAGAGCTAAAAGCCAATCATTCAAAAAATGCAGAAGCTGAATTTGGTGATCTTCTCTTTAGTTTAATTAATGCAGCAAGATTATATGGCATCAACCCAGATAACGCATTAGAGCTAACCAATCAAAAATTTATACGCCGTTTCAACTTTGTGGAGGAAGAGGTGAGAAAAAGCAAACATGATTTTGAGGAGTTATCACTTAAAGAGCTGGATCAATATTGGAATGAGGCGAAAAAAAGAGGGCTATAATAAAAAGGGAGGAGTTTCGGACTCCTCCCCCTATTAAAACACTCGCAAATACCACCTTGCGATAAAATCCCACTCTTCAGCCAATACATTCTTTCCACCTTCAAATGGAAGAGCTATATCCTCAAAAGCACCAATAGACATCCCATAACGTAAAAGATCAAAAGGGCAAGCTCCCTGTTCACAAAAGAGGGCATAGCCTCTTTTTTTAGCACTCTCTGCATCATATAAAGGGTTATCTTCATGCTTAAACCATTGTGCTATATCGGGAGCGACTAAAACTCCTTTAGCATTTGCAAAGAGAATAAAATTTTTATGAACAGCCAGTTCAGGCAGAGCTGGTTCTTTATCACTTCCCCAGTTCAACTCTTTTTTAAAGCAAAGCGCTAAGTCCGAGTAAGAACTAAAGAAACGCAAGGGAGCACCTGAATTATTAGCTAGTAAAGTAGCAGATTCCTTAACGAAAGAGTCATCCACTGGAGCTGTAGCTGGAAGCTTATCTCTTTTCTTCCTAAGAATCTCACGGTCTAGTACCCAATCCAAAGAGTCGCCTTCACTTATTGGCGCATCTTCAAACACTTTATAGTAAAGCTCATATAGCACCTCACCTAAAGTGGTAAACTCAGTATCATGAGGGCTAGCAGTTGCATAGGAGCCATCTTCTAAGGTTCCAGAATTAAAACACCACATTAAAAACTTAATATCTTCTACATTTACCTCATCTTTCAAATAACTGTCAGTTAAATCATAGAAAGGTAAAGTCTTCCCATAATATTTTTGATGGAGTTCTCTAAAACGCCACCAGCCACCCGATTCACAAATCACATCCTCCAAATAAAGAGCTAGTAGAAGAGCTATCTGTTTTTTATTCCCCGCAGGTAGTGTCTCATAAATTTTACTTGCCCCTATTACCTCAAGTAACTGATGGGAAAATTCTAAATACCAACGATCGGCTTCTGTTGAGTTTTTATGTTCATGCAAATCCAACCAAGATTGCATATAAATCTTATTTGGCTGTTCCATTCTATAATTTTTTTAAAGCAATTTTTACCACTTTTTCTACAGGGAGACTAGGATCTTCTTTCAAAATAGCATGAACAACCTTTTCAGTAGGTTTGGCTGCAAATCCCAACATGGTTAAAGCTGCTACAGCCTCATCATGTACAGCAGCCATCCCTTCCGAGTAAACCATCTCTTGGCCAACTCCCTCGGCTGCAGCTGTAGTCTTGACTTTATCTTTAAGGTCGACTATGATCCGCTGAGCAGTTTTCATACCAATTCCTTTTACCGATTTTAGTAGTTGAACATTACCACCAGCAATAGCTCCAACCAACTCCACTGGAGCTAATGTAGATAAAATCATTCGGGCCGTATTGCCTCCTATTCCAGAAACAGAGTTAAGCAACAAGAAAAGCTCTCTCTCCTCTTTATCAGCAAAGCCATACAAGACATAAGCATCTTCTCGTATAGCCTCATGCAGATACAACTTACACTCCTTCTTCCCTTGCAAGGTCGAGTAGGTATTTAAAGAGATATTAACTCCATACCCAACCCCATTACAGTCAACAACAGCCATTGCAGGAGTCAGCTCGGCCAACTCACCCTTAACATATTCTAGCATAATTTTATTTGATTAATGAACTATCTCCCCTAAGTTTAGCTTAACCAAGCTTAAGATTAAAAATAAAATAGTTATTTTTGAAGTAAAAATAAGGAAAAATGGAACATCAAGCTAAGAATAAAATAGGAAAAATAAGAGCTGCTATTATTGGCTATGGAAACATAGGCAAAGCCGTACTACAAACACTCGAAGCAGAGACCGACTTTGAAGTGGCTGGAATTGTTAGACGATCTGTTGATGAGCATAGCCAAAAAACGCTAGCTCCTTACCCAGTCGTTTCTACTATAGGTGAACTTAACCGTGTAGATATAGCTATTATTTGCTCACCTAGCCGAAAAGTAAAAGAGACAGCATCAGCTCTTCTTCAACAGGGCATTCACACAGTAGATAGCTTTGATATTCACTCAGAAATAGTAGATTTAAAAACAGAGTTAGATGTTTTAGCAAAAGCAAATAACTGTTCGGCTATTGTATCTTGCGGTTGGGATCCAGGTAGCGACTCCATTCTCCGTGCACTGTTCCAAGCTATGGCCCCCAAAGGAATAACATACACTAATTTTGGACCAGGTATGAGTATGGGACACACAGTAGCAGTCAAGGCTATCTCGGGTGTAAAAAACGCTCTATCTATGACTATTCCTACAGGAACTGGAATACACAGACGAATGGTATATGTAGAGCTCGAAAAAGGATACTCGATCGAAAAGGTCACTCAATCTATTCAAGCAGACCCCTATTTTATCAAAGATGAAACCCATGTAAAAGAAGTAGAATCTGTAGAGAGCTTATTAGACACAGGACATGGTGTACACCTCACTCGAAAGGGAGTTTCTGGAAAAACACACAATCAACTCTTTGAATTTACCATGACCATTAACAACCCAGCATTAACAGCGCAAGTCTTAGTAAGCTCGGCTAGAGCCTGCTTAAGACAAAAGCCTGGTGCCTACACATTAATAGAGATACCACCAGTGGATCTACTTCCTGGCGACAAAGAGAGTTGGATAAAAAAATTAGTATAGGCCTGTAAAACCACTTTTTATTTAAATAAGATTAAGAATATCCATCTTTTTAAACAAAGTTATGGATATTCTTTTATATGTTCTAATACATTTAAATAATAGCAAAACGAATGGAAGTAAATGAACCCAATATATTATTAGCTTTTATGCTAACAGCCATAGCTGGATTATCTACAGGGATTGGCAGTCTAATCGCATTAATAGCTAAACGAACAAACACAAACTTTTTAAGTGCATCCTTAGGTTTTTCGGCAGGAATTATGATTTACGTCTCCTTTATGGAGATGATGCCTGAGGCTAACCAACAGTTAACCTCTATCTATGGAGAAAAAACGGGTACACTCTATCTCATCTTAGCCTTTTTTATTGGTATAGGACTAATTGCGCTAATCGACTTTCTGATACCCGATTCTGTTAATCCACATGAAGTACAGGGGGTAGAAGATATGGAAGGACCTGATATCAACCTAAAGCGTACAGGCGTTATGGTTGCACTATCGATTGCCATTCATAACTTCCCTGAAGGTATAGCAACCTTTACCTCAGCATTGAACTCGATGGATGTAGCCATACCCATTACCGTTGCTATCGCCATTCACAACATTCCCGAGGGTATTGCTGTTGCTGTCCCCATATACCATGCAACAGGAAGTAGAAGAAAAGCTTTCTGGTACTCCTTTTTATCTGGTTTATCGGAGCCATTAGGGGCCTTAATTGCCTATTTTTTCTTACTGCAGTTTTGGACACCTGCATTAAATGGACTCATTCTTTCGGCTGTATCAGGAATCATGGTCTTCATATCGCTCGATGAGCTGCTCCCCAGTGCCGAAAGGTATGGTAAGCATCACATTTCAATCATAGGACTTGTACTCGGTATGTTTGTTATGGCCATAAGCCTTTACCTATTTATTTGAGTTATCTACTAAACAGCTCAAAGGTAAACTTACAACCAAAATCAAAATCTTTCCAATTGGAGTTGGAAACAAAAACACCAAAATCAAAGATACGTGTTCCAACTCCATAACCAACCTCAATATAAGGATCAAGATAGTCCATTTTTAATACACCAACATAGATACGCTCTGTAAATACAGCACGGGTATATTTTCCAAGATGCCTCAACAACAAAAATGGAGTTTCATAGGTAAAGTGACCTCTCATATAATAGGTCGAAGCGTTATACCAACGTCTATCTAAGAGCTGGAAAACACCCCCTATTTCATCATTCCACCCCACAGGCAGGTTATTCTTCGCAAAATTGGCAAAGTCGATAAAATATAAATTATCCTGATTGGTAAATTTTCCACCTCCCACCCGGTAGCTCAATGTTCGCATCAAACTTAAAGGAATTTTATGTTGAATATCCAACTCAACTCTTTCATGCTGCCCCTCACTACCTAAAACCCCCTTTAATCCTCTTTCCCAATCCACTGTAATTGAAGGATATTTAGAGTGAAGATTTACCTTTCGGTTACCAGAGAGATAATAATACTGTCCAGGAGTCCAGGTTAAACTTACTCGGGGAGCAAAACTAATATACTTACTCCTAATCTTATCTTTCACATCCTCCCCATCCAGATTGCCCCCTTCCTCTTCAGGAAGGCCACTTAAATCTGTACCATCAACCGCCGTTCTTCTATGCGTTGACACTCCTAAGTTCAAAGTAAGTCCATTGGTTAACTCCAAACTATGTCTAAAGTGAAAATGCAAATCGTTGTAATAGTCTATGTTTAATTTACTAAAATCGACCACACTATCGGGCAGCTGCTTTAGCTCTTCAATAATGTCACTGCCATAAATTCGGTTCCCATTTCCTATATCAAAATGCCATGCTGCTCGTTTTTTAGGCCAGTAATCAAAGTCACCCTTAACCGACCAGTACCACTCACTTCGCTTAAAGTTGTAACCTATTCTAGGCTCTATTTTCAATAATCTATTCCCTTTAAACATCCGATTGTATTTAATCTTCTGTTTATACGATAAGCCATTGGTCCCACTATAACTCAATAAAAAAGGATTAATTAAGGGAGAGAAGCGTATGCTACCAAAGTCTTCCATGTTTAGCGTGTACTTACTAATAAGAGCATCACCTAATTCTCCCCAAAAAACCACACTCTTTTTACGCGCCAGCTTCTCACGTAGCTTCTGCTCGCGCAACGTATCTGCTTTTAAAAAATAATTAGAATATATCTGCCTTTCTGCCGAATCTAAGGGAATAGGCCGCACAGAAGAGAAGGTAGCACTATCATTCATCACACAGTCTGGAATACATTGCAACGCATAATGATCTGAGAGGTCATACTTACTCTTTCCATTCTGTGCTATCGCCTCTTTTTCTCTCTTTATGTCGCTATACTCTAAATCGGTCAAGTATGATGCCTCTACTTTATTGCCTATAAATTTAAAAAGGACATCCACCTTGTGATGTATCGGCAAAACTTCAGAGAGCTCTCCAACCTCACCCAATTTAATGGTGCTACAAAAATCGATTAACTCTGTCTGCCCCGAAAATTGCATTTCTCTTACTGTACAAAGCTCATCGGTCATTATCAGATACCCCCTTAATAACTGATTAGACTCTTTTTTCGGAGAGTAACTTATTTTATATTGCTTATAACCACGCTCAACAAAAACAGAATCTAACCTATAATTATAATACTTCTTTGCATTAGAGGCCAGTGGAGATAAAATTTTTCCTTTAGCGTAGGAGCTACTGTATATATTGATGTGAAAAAACTCTAGTAAGTTACCCGTCATCCCGTTATATTCAGACATGGTTCCCATTGAGGATGTAATCTTATGGTCATAAATATTAGGGGCTGTAAAGTGAAGATTACTATAGGTCTCTGAGAGGTAAGAGCGTGTTCCACGTTGAATTTTAAACATCGTGGGCAGGTATCTTAAAATGAAGTTCTTACGAAGAATATTAACCTTCGCTTTGGTATAAACATTGGCCTTATACTCGGTTACATACTCTTCATTTCTCTTGGCAAAGTAAATCAGTTCATCTACCAATTGTTCTATTTTCATCTCACAATCATCGGGCAAAGAGGGGTAAACCGGCTCTTTGGAGTGGTCTTTGCCCCATCCTAAGAGAGAGAACAAAAGAAATAGTACAATTAAGATTCTACGCATCTAATACGATCAATAAAAGTAAAGAACAAATATAACAAGTAATTTACAATCTTTCTATAAAGAAATTAACTTACTCTTTGCTATAAAAAGGTGTCATTAATATGCGATATAATTAGAAAAAAGGATATTTGCTAATAAATAGTAAATTAAATAATAATAGATTATTTTTGTGGAATACATTAAAACCAAATACAAATGTCAAAATTGCGATTTTTTGCTCTAAAAGAGATCCTCAACAGAGTACCCGTTGAGTCTACTCCTCCCACCAAGAAACTTTCTGATTATTATGGCTCACATGTTTTTGACTTACAAAAAATGCAGGAGTATTTACCTAAAAATGCTTATCAAGCTATTTTAGATTCTAGAGAGAAACGTACTCCCATATCAAGAGATGTTGCCGATTTGATAGCAAATGGTATGAAGAGCTGGTCTAAAAGCATGGGGGCTACTCATTACACCCATTGGTTCCAACCTTTAACCGACGGTACAGCAGAAAAGCACGACAATTTCATAGACTTTGGAGATAATGGACAGGTTATAGAACGATTTGATGGTAAATTATTAATTCAACAAGAGCCAGATGCCTCCTCTTTTCCACATGGCGGAATTCGAAACACTTTTGAAGCGAGAGGATATACGGCTTGGGATACCTCTTCTCCTGCTTTTATTGTTGGAAAAACCTTATGTATTCCAACGATTTTCATCTCTTACACAGGCGAAGCGTTGGACTATAAGACTCCCTTGTTAAAAGCAATTGCAGCAGTAGATAGAGCAGGAACTAAAGTGTGCCAGCTCATCGATAAAAGTATAACCAAGGTACATGTAAATTTAGGTTGGGAGCAAGAGTTCTTTTTATTAGACTCGGCCTTGTAACAATCTCGTCCAGATCTATGCCTAACAGGACGCACGTTAATGGGGCACTCCTCTGCCAAGGATCAACAGCTAAATGACCACTACTTTGGCGCTATCCCCCCTCGTGTTTCGGCTTTTCTAAGTGAGGTTCAAATCGCCTGTTATCAGTTGGGAATACCTATTAAAACAAAACACAATGAAGTAGCACCCGGTCAGTTTGAATTAGCCCCAATCTTTGAACATGCCAACTTGGCTAATGATCACAACCAATTGGTTATGGATATTATGCAGCGCATTGCAAAAAAACACAATTTCACTGTACTCCTTCATGAGAAACCCTATAAAGGCATAAATGGATCTGGGAAACACAACAACTGGTCACTAGCCACAGACACAGGTATTAATCTCTTTTCTCCAGGGAAAAACCCACAAAGAAATCTTCTCTTTTTGTCGTTCCTAGTGAATGTCCTCATGATGGTCTATAAAAATCAAAATCTCCTTAGGGCCTCTATAGCAGGTGCTGGAAATAGTCTTCGCTTAGGAGCTAGTGAAGCCCCTCCTGCCATTCTATCTATTTTTTTAGGAGATGACCTCAATAAAATGCTCAACGATCTTGTTCAGCGAGTTGGAGAAGATCAACTCTCTGCCGATGAGAAAAAGATTCTAAAATTGGGTATTGATAAGATTCCTGAAATCTTGATTGACACAACCGACCGAAACCGAACCTCTCCTTTTGCTTTCACAGGAAACAGATTTGAGTTTAGGGCCGTAGGCTCATCGGCCAACTGCGCAGCATCTATGATTGCCATTAATGGAGCCATGGCCAATCAATTGAATGAGTTCTACTCCAAGGTTAAGGAGCAGATTATAAAAGGAAAAAAGAAAGAAGAGGCTATACTTAGAATATTAAGAGATTATATCATCGAGTCTGAGCCCATTATCTTTGAGGGAGATGGATATTCCAAGGCATGGGAAGAAGAGGCTGCTCGCCGAGGACTTACCAACATCAAACATGTACCCGAGGCACTTATGCAGTACACCTCACCACAGGCTAAAAAAGTTCTAACGGAGGAGAAGATATTTACACTCAACGAACTTCAATGCCGATTAGAGGTGGAGCTTAAAAAATACACCCTAAAAATTCAAATAGAGAGTAGGGTATTGGGTGACTTAGCTATTAATCACATTCTTCCTATTGCAATTAGCTATCAAAACAGACTTCTTGAGAATCTTATTGGACTCAAACAGGTCTTTTCCAAAGAGGAATATGAAGAACTGTCACAAGATCGCTTGGATCTAATTCGCGAAATTGCACACCGAATCTCTGAAACAAAAAAATTAGTTCATGAAATGATTGAAGAGAGGAAAATAGCCAACAAACTAAGCTCTGTAGAGGAGAAGGCTTTTGCTTACGAAGACAATGTACGTCCATACTTAGATAAGATTCGTTATCAGATAGATCATCTTGAGATGGAGGTAGACGATGAAATTTGGCCACTACCTAAATATAGGGAGCTACTTTTTAGTTAACTCAACTCTCCTTTCTCACAGAAAGGTGACTGGGATATCTATTTTTTCTATTTTTATTTTTATATTTGTGTATTAACGTAGTTTTTAAGGATATGGCTAAGAAGAAGCTATCAGATATTGTTGTTCAAGATTATATCTCGGACATGTGGGACCCATTAACTCCTGCTCAAAGAGATTATTTGTCAAAACATTTTACTTTGCAGGCCTATAAAAAGAACGAGGTAATTTATGATGAAAAAGAGAGACCCGAAAACCTCATGTGTCTTTTAACAGGAAAGGTAAAAATATACAAAGATGGAGTTGGGGGTCGAAGTCAAATCATTCGTATGATAAAACCTGTGGAATATTTTGGTTACAGGGCCTACTTTGCTAATGAAGATTATGTAACAGCAGCTGCAGCCTTTGAATCTTCCATTATCTGTTTTATCCCCATGGAGGCAATTCTTCATTTGGTCTCTGAAAATACAGAGCTCGCACTCTTCTTTATCAAGCAACTCTCTATTGATTTAGGGGTAGCCGATGAGCGCACCGTTAATCTTACACAAAAACACATTAGAGGTAGATTGGCCGAATCTCTTTTATTTTTGAAGGAGAGCTATGGGCTAGAAGAAGATGGTTATACGTTAAGCATTTATCTCTCTAGAGAAGACTTAGCCAACCTCTCAAACATGACCACCTCAAATGCCATACGCACCTTATCGAACTTTGCTTCGGAGCGAATTATTGCAACAGACGGAAGAAAAATTAAAATTATAGATGAAGAGAAGTTAAAGCGGATTAGCCAAATAGGCTGATAGGAACATCTCACCAAAAGATTAATAACATTTCATTAAAACCATCGGATGCTTTCAGTACAAGTATCCGATGGTTTTTGTTTTCTCCCCCACTCTTTCTTTTACTCGTAAAGTAGGGATATAAAAAAAGCATTCTAACTGCTAGAATGCTTTTTTAGTGAGCCTCTTGTCGGATTCGAACCAACGACCCCGAGATTACAAATCACGTGCTCTGGCCAACTGAG
>JASLCM010000068.1 GCA_030151845.1 Bacteroides sp. | reverse complement strand
TAACTCCCAAGGTTACTACCCGTATATCGTTATGGTTTCACCTATATGTATTATCCTTTATGAGAGCTTATATCATCTCCTACTGTTAACACGCTCCACCAGACAACCTATTATAAAAAAGGTGAGAGTCGGCCGACTCTCACCTTTCTATTTCTATCTTACAATTCCTCTACTACTTCACTTGGTTTGTAATTTCCAAACATCTAATCTGTATATTAGTCATCAGCACATAAAGTTTCATTGATTTCAACTCTGATCCTTCTTTATCTTTGTCAAAACTTACAGCTAAATCATAAGTACTATTTCCATTCAGTGTTCCAAGAACCCCATCTTGTGCAAACTGATGAGTTGATATGGGTTTATTCTGCTCTGTATCAAAAAGAGTTACATAAATATCGTTTTTATCCTGTTTCCCCTCTTCCATATATCCGATATGTAAAACAGCTAAATAAACAACCTCATTAAAAGTAAACTTAGTCATCGCTGCAACTCTCGACCCCCAGTTGTTTGTGCCACCTTTTTTTGCTTCAAAATCAAAAGGAGCATTATGTCCAGCACTACCAACTATGTCAGTAGCAATAGAGCCTACAGGTCCAGCAAGCTGCTTGTGTTTTTTACCATCAAAGATGGTTACCAAACCTGGGATACGTGGTTGTTTTGTTTTATCTACCGAAACAAAATTCGGATTTGCAGATCCAGAGAAGTACGCAGGAAGTGCATTATCAAGTTTTATCGGAATCAAAACATCACCACCATTTGTTCCTCCTGAGAATGGAACTGTTATTCTTTGTGGTTCTACATCTTTTACCTGACCTCCATTGATATACCATACATATTGTTGTTCGGCTTTATTATAAGCCGATACAATCGCTTTTCCATCTATATCACCACTAACATTTAACTTTCTACCTAAATGATCTGGTTCTTTAGCTTCATAAGTAAATACAGGTACAGGGTTAGCTTTTGGAGACTTCCATCTTAATAACTTATAAGGAATATTGCTATCCCATTTCCCTTCTCCTGGTTTTGAATAAGGTCCCGCTAATAAGTTTCCTTTATCGTCATTACACAAGAACCAAACCTCATTGTCATGATTTCCTGGGAATGTTAATGATTCACCTTTAATAGGCTTACCGCTCTTAGCATCCAAAACAAAATCGCTTACAGTTGTATAAAGCTTATTTTCATAGTAAGCTATTGACCTAACTTTATGTTCTGTTTCTGGAGACTCCTTTAAGTATTCACTAACCCAAAGAGGCTTTTCGGAGAAACCAAAAGCACCTTTGTCTAAATAAGCAGACTGTACAATCTTAATTGTCCATTTTTTAGCCTCATCGTTTTGAGCTGTAACTGTATAAACTACTGGTTTTTCTAAATCACTAAAATCTTGAGCATCTGATGCTGAAGGTGATATTTTTGCATGTTTAGAAATAGTAATAGTAGGTTTTACGTTTTTCAATTTCTCCAACTCAAAAGAGGCAGATATATCGATTGTTACGGTAGCCTCTTCTTTATTTACTTTACCTATTAAGTCCAAAGATTCTATTTTAAACTCTTCAATGGCGTTTGCACCACTTAAAACAACTGGATCATCATCGTCATCCGAGCAAGCAATAAACCCAAAAGGGATAATCATTGCTAATAGAAAGTACAAATAATTTTTTAGTCTCATTTTCATGTATTTAAGATTAAACAATTCCTTAAAGCAGGATTTCACATCAAATCCCTCTCTTACAAAGATAACCATTGTTATAGTTTTAAAAAACTTTTTAACAAATCGTCTTTATTCTTAGCTTGTCCAAGTTAAAACGAACTCTTTTTCTCTAAAATAAGAGATATAGAATAACAACTGCGAAGGAGTTCTATACTCCTTCGCTACAATACTTCCTTCCTGCTGCAACATGAAGGGATAGGTCTTTATATGTTCTAACCAATCAACATTTTCTGTATCGATATATTTATAGATTGTCTCTTTAGTGGACCAGACAAGCAGCTTCATCCATGTTTCATTCTCACCAGCAACATAAACATACTCCTCATCTTCATTAATAAAACGATAGGCCACACGATTCACACGTTCATGAAAACGTTCTATATCTATGCTTACAGCAGTAGTAGAACTATAAATTACTGCAACAAATGAATCAGTATGCGATATACTTAAATATCCCTTATTATCTAGAAAGTAAGGCTTCCCACTTAGAGTATACTCTATCTGCCTCTCTTCTTGAATTAACTCTTTAAGCAATACACGCACAGCAACCCATTCTGTTTTACGTTTTACTGAAGAAAATGAAGACAGTGTATTACTATCTTTAGCA
Source organism: Bacteroides sp. (assembly GCA_030151845.1). GTDB lineage: Bacteria > Bacteroidota > Bacteroidia > Bacteroidales > Bacteroidaceae > Bacteroides_E. The sequence continues at coordinate 10,568 of JASLCM010000068.1, read as the reverse complement.
GATAAGTTTACGAGCCCCAGCAAAGTGTTTAAGTCCTCTTCTATCTTCCATATACCAACAGTATAACGAGGTGATTGAATTGTTTTATATAAAGCCATATATAGATAAGCTATTAAAGAAATGATTAATCAGATTTGTCACTACCCAGCGAAGAGTTAGAATCAAGTATGGTAAACTTCACTTTTTGAATTCTACGACTATCCATTGCTAAAACCTCAAATTGATACCCTTCATAAGTAATTTTCTCATTGAGGTGAGGAAACTCACCCTTTAGCTCAAGCAGTAAACCTGCAAGCGTGTCAGCACTACCCTCTACCTCATCAAAAAGAGTCTCATCTAACTTAGTAATTTTATAAAAATCGGTAAGTTGAGTCTTGGCCTCAAAAATCCAACTCTTATTATCTAGTTTTACATACGTATGTTCATCTTCATCGTATTCATCATGAATCTCCCCCACTATCTCCTCAATGATATCCTCCATAGTTACAATACCAGATGTACCACCGAACTCATCAACAACAATAGCAATATGCACTCTATTGAGCTGAAAGTCTCTCAGCAAATCATCAATCATTTTTGTCTCAGGCACAAAGTATGCTGGTCTTATCAAAGACTGCCAACGAAAGTTATCGCCTTTGTTAATATGAGGAAGCAAGTCTTTGATATACAGAACTCCGCTAATAGTGTCTCGTGAACCAGAGTAGATAGGTATTCTCGAGTAGACATTATCCACTATACACTCTAATACATTTTTAAAGGATGTTTTAATATCTAAGTCAACCACATCTAACCGAGAAGTCATAATCTCCTTAGCTGTCTCTCCACCAAAGCGAATAATCCCCTCTAAGATAGTATTCTCTTCAGAGAGCTCTTCTTTATCTGTTAATTCAAGGGCCTGAGAAAGCTCATCTACAGATATATTGTAGTTCTGCTTCACAACATGCTTATCTAAAAAATTAGAGGATTTTACAAGCACGCTTGATGCAGGAGTAAATATTTTTGTAAAAAAAGAGATACCAGAGGCGGCAAAGCGACAAAAGGCAAGCGTGTCTTGAGCCGAGTATACCTTAGGAATTATCTCTCCAAACAAAAGAAGTAGAAATGTAAGAATCACAGTAAGTACAACAAACTCTGCCAATGGTGAACCAAAGTGAACCACGTTCATAAAAAAGAAGTTACATAGCATAATTATTGTCACATTTACAAAGTTATTCGTAATCAATATCGTTGCTAGTAATTTCTCCGAGTTTGAAAGAAGCTTCGCTATTTTTTCATCTGCTGGATGTTCTTCCTCCTCTATATCATTTAAATCTGAGGGAGATAAAGAAAAAAAAGCGATTTCTGATGCAGAAGCAAAACCAGATACTGCCAATAAAAGAATTGCTAAAAAGATAGCTATTATAGCTGAAAGAGAAGGTGAAGTTATAGTTATTGAACTAAAAGCTTCAGTTAATCTACACAAATAATATTCCGAGTCCAAAAGTTAATTAGTTAGTTAAACAGATTTTATTAGCGGTGAATTCACCGCTAATAATTAATTCTTTTAAAACGGTAAATCATCGGTTACATCCGCTTGCTGTGGTGTCTCATTCGTCTCTTTATTCTCTGATGGAGAGGGAGCTGAATTGGACTTTCCACCCAACATTTCCATGTTGTCCACAAAAATTTCTGTAACGTAACGCTTTATGCCGTTTTGATCATCGTAGGAGCGAGTTTTGATTTTGCCTTCTATGTATAGCTTATCGCCTTTATGTACATATTTTTCAGCAATCTCAGCCAAACCTCTCCAAAGCACAAGATTATGCCATTCTGTTCTCTCTGGGACCTTTGTTCCATTTGCAAGAGTGTATCCACGCTCTGAAGTTGCAAGAGGGAAATTAGCCACAGCTATTCCTGAATCTAAATATCTCACTTCGGGATCTTTTCCTACATTCCCCAATAGAATAACTTTGTTTACTGACATAAATTGTAAAAATTATATTGTTGTTTTCAAATGTATATAGAAATAAAAGAGAATGCAAGTTTGAGCCCTTTTTTTACAGATTATTCTTTAAGAATTTCTCTATCGGTTTAGGAACTGCATAATTGCTTAACTCCTTTTTGCTTACCTGCTGATTCCCTGTAAGTTTTCCCTGAATATAAATTTCATAAAAATTGATATGTAAACGTTGATGAGAGAGAATATGAATCTGGGTAGAACCTATCTTCTTCACCTCTTCAAACTTTATGCCCATTGCTATATCCTTAAACTTATCGTCTTTAAGTAGTTCATCCAGTTCAATGGGTCTTTCGGTTTCTATCAAAGGAAAGTCATATAAATTTTGCCAGATATCCCCTTCTCCACGTTTCGTGAAATAGATCTGCTCATCAGAGTGAATATAAAGGTAGTTAAAATACCTCTCTCTTACTTTTACTCTGTTTTTTTTAACCGGTAACTCTCCTACCTGACCTTTACCATAAGCAAAACATTTCTCGTGAAAAATACAGTTCATACAGGCTGGACCTTTGGGTACACATTGAATAGCCCCAAAATCCATTATTGCCTGATTATAGTTTCCTGGATTATCAAGAGGAAGCAGCTCTTGTGCTAGAGCTTGAAAGTATCTTCTACCAGCAGTGGTATCTATAGGGTTCTCTACTCCGAAAAATCTAGAAAGAACGCGATATACATTCCCATCCACTACAGCATAAGGTAAATTGTAGGCAAAAGAACAAATAGCAGCTGCAGTGTACTCGCCAACTCCTTTTAAGGCTAAAACCTCCTCATAAGTAGAGGGAAAGTCTCCTTTTTCTATAATTTGCTTTGCAGCTGCGTGTAGGTTTCTTGCTCTTGAATAATATCCTAAACCTTGCCAAAGCTTCATTACTTCGTCTTCTGACGCTTGTGCAAGCTCTTTTACAGTTGGAAAGCACGCTATAAAGCGTAAATAGTAATCATATCCTTGCTTAACCCTCGTTTGTTGTAAGATTACTTCCGAGATCCAAATTTTATAAGGATCACTCGTCTCCTTCCATGGTAAATCTCGTTTATTCGTTTCAAACCATTCCAAGAGTAATTTGACAAATATATTCTTCATATCGCTTGCGAAAATAATGTTTTTAACTCAAACATTATCAAACAACAGCATAGCAAATAGATTTTTCGTAAAAATCTACAGTTATATTTTTTTACGAGGCTAAAAAGCTATATATTTGCAGTCCAAAAAATTAGAAACGTAGAACTTATTTTTATTAAGAAATGACAAAAGCAGATATTGTAAACGAGATTACAAAAAAGACAGGGATTGACAAGAGTACTGCTCTTGCTGCTGTTGAAGCTTTTATGGACACAGTAAAAGAATCACTCATCAGCAAAGAGAATGTTTACCTACGAGGATTTGGTAGCTTTATTGTAAAGAAAAGAGCTCAGAAGACTGCACGTAATATCTCTAAGAATACAACTATTATTATTCCAGAGCATTATATTCCTGCATTCAAACCTTCTAAGTCATTCACAACAGCAGTAAGAAAAAAGAAATAAACAAGAGTATTAACCATAAAATTTAGAAGCTATGCCAAGCGGAAAAAAGAAAAAAAGACATAAAATGTCTACTCACAAGCGTAAAAAAAGACTAAGAAAAAATAGACATAAAAGCAAAAAGTAATTTTAGTCTAAAAAGATCAAAGAACAAACTTGGTAAGAATATGAATCACTTACAAGTTTGTTCTTTGTTTTGGTAGAAAATGAACATTTAGTAAATTTGTTCGTTTTCTGTTAAAGAATAAATCATAATTAATATAAAAGGAAACCAACAGTGATAAGCGAACTAGTAGTAGACGTAAAGCCTAAAGAAGTTTCCATAGCCTTATTGGAAGATAAGAGCTTAGTTGAACTTCAAAGCGAAGGAAGTAATATCTCCTTCTCTGTAGGTAATATGTATTTAGGTCGCATCAAGAAATTGATGCCTGGACTAAATGCCTGTTTCGTGGATGTTGGATACGAAAAAGATGCATTCCTTCATTATCATGATTTAGGACCTCAATTTAATTCTCTAGAGAAGTATGTTAGACAAACTCTAAGTAATCGAAAAAAGCTAATACCTGCAACCAAGGCTAGCATCTTACCCGATATTGATAAAGATGGTAGTGTCTCCGACCTTTTTAAAGTTGGTCAAGAGGTTGTTGTACAAGTGGTAAAAGAGCCTATATCAACAAAAGGGCCTCGATTAACTAGTGAGCTCTCTTTTGCAGGAAGATATCTTGTATTACTACCATTTAGTGATAAAGTGTCTGTCTCTCAAAAAATAAAATCAAGCAAAGAGCGAGCTAGATTAAAACAGCTATTACACAGTATTAAGCCTAAAAATTTTGGTGTTATTATTCGAACAGTTGCTGAAGGAAAAAAAGTAGCTGAACTCGATGGTGAACTTAGAATTTTGTTAAAACATTGGGAAGATAGTATCAGAAAAGTACAAAAGGCAACAAAACTCCCAACCCTTATTTATGAGGAAACAGGTAGAGCAGTAGCTTTACTAAGAGACCTCTTTAACCCCTCTTTTGAAAACATTTATGTTAACGACAAAACTGTTTTTCATGAGATTAGGGATTATGTTACACTTATAGCTCCAGAGCGGGCCGGTATTGTAAAGTTATACAATGGAAAAATTCCATTGTTTGATACTTTTAATATCACGAAGCAGATTAAATCCTCTTTTGGAAAAACAGTTTCCTATAAAAGAGGTGCATATCTAATTATCGAACATACCGAAGCACTGCATGTAATTGATGTAAATAGTGGTAACAGAACAAAGAACTCCAAAGGACAAGAATTTAACGCACTTGAAGTAAATCTTGGCGCAGCAGACGAAATAGCTCGCCAACTTCGATTGCGAGATATGGGCGGAATTATTGTTGTTGACTTTATTGACATGACTGAACCAGAAAACCGACATAAGGTTTTCGAACGGATGACTGCCAATATGCAAAAAGACAGAGCAAGGCATAACATCTTACCTCTTACTAAATTCGGTCTCATGCAAATAACTCGTCAACGAGTTAGACCTGCTACCGACATAGACACTTCTGAGGAGTGCCCCACCTGTTATGGTAAAGGTAGGATTAAACCATCTATCTTATTTACTGATACACTTGAGAATAAAATTGATTACCTAGTTCATAAATTGAAGAAAAAGCAATTCGCACTCCACATTCACCCCTATGTAGCTGCATATGTTTCAAAGGGTTTTTTCTCTTTAAAACGAAAATGGCAGCTAAAGTATGGATTGGGAGTAAAAATTATACCCAATCAAAAATTAGCCTATCTGGAATATGAATTCTACGATGCTAATGGTGAAGAACTAGACATGAAAGAAAAAACAGATGTATAAAAAAATAGGGTTTGAAATTTCAAACCCTATTTTTTTTATCTCTTCAACTTCTTCGTTCTAATAGGAGATTTTAACTCCAGCAAAATAAGATCGTGGCATAGCTGGGCCATACACATAGTCGGCATCACGATCTGGACCTTTGTCGAAATCCTTTTGATACGAATTAAATATATTATTCACCCCTCCATTGAGCTGCAAAGTAGTCGTTTTATAAAGCTTAAAATCATAAGCTAACTTCAAACCTATATCCATAAATTTACGACTTTTCTCTATTCGTGTCTTTTCAATATACCCCTGTAGATGAGGAACATCCATAGAACCTGTATAGGTTCCAGACAACGCTAGTGATAAAGGATCTATTGGTGTATAGGTTGCTGTAAAATAACCATATACATTTGGTGTTCTAAACATTTTTCGTTGTGCAGGAACATCTTCTTTCCAATCTTCGGCTTTATCGTATCTACTTTGCTGAATGGTAGCTCCAGCCTGTAGCTGGAACAGCGATAAATAAGCTAATTTCCCCTCTAAGTTAACACCAAACACTTTAGCTCCATCTCCATTACGTCTTCTTTTAATTAAAATATTCTCATCATTCAAACCATCTATTTCTAAAAAGAAGATATCAGACAGTCTGGTATAGAAAACTTCTCCTAAGAGATTGAATTGGAAGGCCCCTAAGCGATGATAGAAATCGGCCGATGCACTTAAGCTCTGCGATGTTTCTTTCTTTAAATCATCATCAGAAACTATCATAGATACCGTTCCACCAACGTTATCTACATGTAGATCCTCATCATAAGTTTGTGGTGCTCTAAACCCAGAAGAGTAACTTAATCTGAAATTGAGATCTTCAGTTGGGTTATACCTAATGTTTGCCCTCGGACTTACTACAACTCCATTGATCAGGCTGTGTTTATCGAACCTACCACCAAGTAGAATTCCCCACTTCTCATTTTTCCATTCATTCTGTAAAAAAGCACTACCTATATTTACTATCTGCTTGGTATATCTACCATAGCCCCACAAATCATCTTCTAATCGATCGAAGTTATACTCTACCCCAGCTGTCAATTCGGAGGGCATAAACCATAATTTATCGAAAGAGTAGTTATACTGTGTTCCTGCCATATATGTAAGATCGGTTGTATGACCATATGCATTAAGAGGATCTTCACCCGGTCCATAGTAACTATCACGAGCCGTGTGTTGGCTAGAGGTAAAAAGACTCAATCGCTGTCTTTCATCGGGAGAAAAAAGATCAAAGCTAACTCCTCCACCATTGATAGAGTGTTGAAGCTGCTCGGTAATTAGAGCATCATGAGCTGGTCTATTCAACTGATCTCCTCCTCTTCGAAACTCCTCCATATGATGATACTCGAAAGTAAGTTTTGAATAGGTTGAAGTTTTAAGAAAAGAGCGAAAACCAACGGTTTGGTTCTTCAGCTTAGGCAATTCAGTAAACCCATCTCCATCATGATCATAGCCTCCTCGATACCTATTCTGCCCAAAGACATATAAACCAGCACGGTGATCATCTGTAACTAGTGATGCATTTAAAGTAGTATTATTATCAAAATCTCCGAAACCACCTATTGCTGTTAGGCTATGGGCTATTTGGGCAGAGTTACGTAAAGGTTCTTTTGTGATGACATTAATCGTACCAGCAATTGCAGATGCTCCAAAAAGAGCAGACCCTCCCCCACGCATTATTTCTACTCGTTCTATCATATTTGCAGGAATTTGTTCCAGCCCGTAAACACCAGATAAGGCGCTAAAAATTGGACGAGAATCAATCAAAATCTGCGTATAGGGCCCATCTAATCCATTTATTCGGACTTGCTGAAATCCACAGTTCTGACAGTTGGTTTCTACACGAACTCCAGGTTGGAAGTTTAATCCTTGAGAGAGGGTGCTAGAGTTTGTGTTTTCAAATAGTTTAACATCAACCACATTTACTAAAGTTGGGGCCAGTCTTCTTTTGGTTTCATTTCTATTGGCCGAGACAACTACTCCTTCTAAAGCAACTAAATCCTCCTCTATCTCAAAATCTTCTTCAATGGTTTTTCCTTTTATCAGTTTAATGCGCCTTGTCTGAGTTTTATATCCAACAGAACTTACTACTAGTTCAAACTCACCTTCTGGCAAATTTTTTAAGAAGTAGTGTCCTGTAGCATCTGTTACGGTACCTATCGTTGTGCCTTTTAAAGAGACTGTGATATATGGTAGATGTTCATTCGTATTTTTATCTAACACATGTCCTATTAGATTTGCATCCGAACTGTTCAATTGAGGATACTTATCAGACGCTATAGCTATGTGTGATATTGCTACAAAGAGTAGCAATACTAATTTTCTTAAATTCATATTTTCTATTTTAATACGTTAATTAAATAGCCACATAGAGACCTAAGCTCATGGCTATCACTATGAGTGCAAAAGAGGGAAATCTATTTAAATAGAAAACTGGGGAGGTGCTCGTAACCGTTGCCATTTTACCACCCAAGAGAAGTGGTTTCGGCTATTGCTTGGAGCTTCAAGTACTGCTAGCAGGTTAAAGGCAACAATAAGAAAGAGTGGCAGAAGGGTTATATCCAGCGAGTCGTAATGAGCCAACAAGTGAATCAATTCAAACTCGACCGAAGTATGAGTATGATCTGCCTTTTTGCTGAATGGGTGCGAGTGAACAATCGTTACTCCATTTATAACGTGAGAGTGGGTAAACAGATTAACAGCTGCTAGATAACCAACAAAAAGTATCAGCAGTAATAATCGAAAAGAACGATATCTGTTTTTTAATTCACCCATTAATGTTCATCTGTTCTAAAGAATTACGCAAAGGTAATACTATTGGGGATAATAACATCTATACTTTAGTATTTGTTTAAAACGAAAGACCTCTAGAAACTACATGATATTGTAAGCTTAAGCATTTTCCCTATCTTTGCAACCTAAAATTATAATCATGCATTTGAGCGATAGAACGGATAGTAAGATAAATGGGTGGCTAGCTCTTAGTCCGCTTTTTGTTTTCTTACTTCTCTACTTAGTAACTTCTTTAATTGTAGGAGATTTTTATGCAGTTCCAATTCCTGTAGCATTTACAATAGCCTCTGCATATGCTATAGCCATATCTAAAGGTGAAAAGCTAGAATATAAAATTAGCGTATTCTCAAGAGGTGCTGCGAATAGTAATATCTTACTTATGATCTGGATCTTCATTTTAGCAGGTGCCTTTGCTCAGGGGGCAAAAGCTATGGGGGCCATAGATGAAACTGTTAACCTAACCTTACTCCTTCTACCAGATAAACTACTCCTTGCTGGCTTATTTATAGCCGCTTGTTTCATCTCTTTATCAATAGGTACTAGTGTAGGAACGATAGTAGCTCTTTCACCTGTAGCAATAGGTATTGCAGCAAAAGCTGATATATCTCTCGCTTATATGGTCGCTATTGTTGTAGGAGGATCGTTTTTTGGAGATAATCTCTCCTTTATTTCTGACACAACTATAGCTTCAACTCGTACACAAGGGTGTGCTATGAGGGATAAATTCAGAGTTAACTCTGGAATTGTTTTTCCTGCGGCCCTTCTTGTTCTCCTGTTATACTTCTTACAAGGCACACCGATTCACGCAGAAAGTACAATATCATCTATTTCCTGGATTAAGGTGTTACCCTATCTCCTAGTTATCGTTACAGCCATTATGGGTGTTCATGTAACTCTTGTTCTTGCTTTAGGAATTATATCATCGGGGTTAATTGGTTTATTTACAGATTCTTTTACTGTTTTTGAATGGTTCAAAGCTATGGGGAATGGCATCACCCAAATGGGAGAATTAATTATTATCACACTTCTTGCAGGGGGTATGTTGGAAGTAATTAGAAGTAATGGTGGAATTAACTTTATAGTAAAGGGATTAACTAAACAGGTAAAAAGTAAACGAGGTGCAGAGTTAAGTATAGCTGCACTTGTTAGCTTTGCCAATATTTGTACAGCTAATAATACCATAGCCATCCTTACTGTGGGTCCTATAGCCAAAGACATTAGTACTAAGTTTAAATTAGATCCACGAAAAGTAGCAAGTATTCTTGACACTTTTTCCTGCTTTACTCAAGGAGTTATACCATATGGTGCTCAATTGTTATTGGCTGCTGGTTTGGCACAAATATCTCCCTTAGAGATTATTGGGTATTTATACTACCCCTTTACCATGGGAGCAATAGCTTTACTTGCTATAATCTTGCGTTTCCCTAAAAAATACTCTTAGTCCGTCTCGATATTCTTAGAATCTTCTTTGCTGATAATTAGTTATGTTGTATCTTTACACCGCTATTACGAGTTGATAGCATAATTCAAATCATTAATTTAAATATAATTTTAAATGGCAACAAGAATTAGAATGCAAAGACATGGCCGTAGAGGATATCCTTTCTACTCCATCGTTATTGCTGATCGCAGAGTATCACGAGATGGTAAATTTATTGAAAAGATTGGTTCTTATAATCCAAACACCAATCCTGCAACAATAGATTTGAATTTTGACCGTGCTTTAGACTGGGTTCTAAAAGGTGCAGAACCTTCACACACAGTTCGTAACATTTTATCAAGAGAAGGTGTTTATCTAAAGAAACACTTACTTGGTGGTGTTGCAAAGGGAGCTTTTGGTGAAGCTGAAGCTGAAGCTAAGTTCAATGCATGGAAAGAACAAAAACAAGCTGGTTTTGATGCTGTGAAAGCTAAAGAAATCGAAGCTGAAAAGGCTGCAGAAAAAGCACGTTTAGAAGCTGAGAAAAAAGCAAATGAGAAAAAAGCTCAAGAGCTAGCAGAAAAACTTGCTGCTGAAGAAGCTGAGAAAAAAGCTGCTGAAGAAGAAGCTAAAAAAGAGGCTGAAGGCGAAGAAGAAGTTAAGGAAGAAGCTGCTGAGTAATATTTACTTATTAGCAGAAAATAAAAAAGAGTTCAAATTTGAACTCTTTTTTTTATGGTTATCTTTTATTTGTATTAAAATTTATAAGCAATACCTACACCTATTAACTCTTTGAACTGAACTTTCGCACCACCCTGTCCATTCTCATCCAAAATTTTTACGTCGTTATCATACTGAAGGTTGGTATTTATTGTAGCTGTAAGGAGCTTGTTCACCTTCATACTTATTATATTCTCCCAAATAATATCTACGTTACCAAAGCTCTTATCATAAGCAGT
>JASLCM010000064.1 GCA_030151845.1 Bacteroides sp. | reverse complement strand
AACGATAGGGTTGTCTGCAGTGAATAAAGCAGTATCTGCGTAGATAGTTGCAGTTTTTTCGTTAAAGTTACCAGTACTAATATATGCAACCCCTTTGGGAAAATCGACTTGATGAGGCTCTTTGAGAAAAAGAGCAACTTTTGCATGTACTTTTAGTTTTCTTAAACTATAAAGTATGGTGATGCCAGCTTCTTCCATCATGGAGGCTGTTGTGAGGTTGTGTTCTTCGTCAAACCTTGCTTTTATCTCAACAAAAACGGTTACTTTTTTCCCGTTCTTTGCTGCTGCAATAAGTGCATTAACAACCGCAGAGTTCTCTGCTACTCGATATTGAGTAAGCATAATCTCTTTGATTTCTTTACTGTTTACTGCTTCGTATAAGAATTTAATAAAATGATCAAATGAAAAATAGGGGTAATGAATTAATAGATCTTTTTGAAAAACGTAATTTAAAATTGAGGATTCTTGATTGGGAAGATGCAGAAACATGGGTTTGGGTTTATGATTAGGCATGCCTAACCCACTAGGATTAGGAAGATTTTTTAAGTCTTCTAAATTGATGTGTTTATCTCCAGCAACTAGTTCATCTCTGTTTATATCAAAGGACTGGATCAGAAAGTCAAGAAAGTCATTGGGCATTTGTTTATCATATACAAACCGACATACATCTCCAATTTTTCTTTTTTTAACCTCTTTCTTTATTGCTTCTACAATATTAATCTTCTTACTCTCTTCGTTGAGGTAGATATCTGCATCTCTTGATATTTTAATGCAGTAGCTTGACTCAATAGTAAATCCTGGAAATATCTCCGACAGATTTGCTTTAACAATATCTTCAATATACATGATGTAATAGAATCCATTGTAGGTGGGAAGCTCTATAAAGCGAGGGACCTTACTATGAGGTAGTTTTATTACATAATAATAGGGAGAGTGGTCTTCTCTGTTTTTGGAATAGAGTCTGACGGCAAGGTATAGCCTTTCATCTCTTAGAAAGGACTTTACTTGGTTTTTGATAACTGGGACAGGCTGTAAGTAGGGGAATATTTCCTCTTTAAAAAAAGTATTTATAAAAGGGATGTGCCAGGGTGCTACATTTCTGGATTGGTAAAATATGGTATTTTGCTTTTTTAATGCAGGTAGGATTTCTTGTTCATAAATCTGGATACGCACCTCTAGTTGTCTATTCACTTCACGGTTAATCTCTTTGACCAATTGAATGGCAGACTCAACCTCTTTATCCTTCTTCTGCATCGTTCCACTGGCGATAGCCTTGTGTTCAGCAACCCTCACTTTATAGAACTCTTCTAGGTTCGAAGAGTAGATTGAAATAAAATTAATTCGTTCATAAAGGGGCAGAGAGGTGTCCTTTGCTTCAAGTAACACACGGTAATTAAATGAGAGCCAGCTAATATCCCTTTTGAAGAATTTATAAGCTTTTTTCATAGGTAAGGTTTTTTCAAATATACTACCTTTGCAACCATAAACAAATTTGTCTATGGTTAAAATAGGTTTGCTTTCAGACACTCATGGGTATTGGGATGAGCGCTATCTAAAATACTTTTCAACATGTGATGAAGTATGGCATGCTGGAGATATTGGCTCTCTTGAGATAATAGAGCGGTTAAGTGAGTATGTAAAGGTTAGGGGCGTTTATGGGAACATTGATGGACAAGATATTCGGTGCCTATTTCCTCAGATTAACCGATTCTCAATTGAAGGAGCCGATGTTCTGATAAAACATATCGGTGGATATCCAGGAAACTATGATCGTTCTATTCGGGAGAAATTATTTGTTAATCCTCCGAGTCTGTTTATTAGTGGACACTCTCATATTCTCAAGGTGAAATATGATAAAACACTAAACCTGCTTCATTTAAACCCAGGTGCAGCTGGTAATAGTGGTTTTCACTCTGTACGAACTTTAATGCGTTTTGTTATTGATCGGGGTTCCTTTAAAGATTTAGAGGTTATTGAGCTGGGAGAAAGAGTTTAGTAGCTTAGCATCATACCAAGAGAGAGTAAAATTGCCATTAACAGCATATTTTGAGATGATTCTCCCAATAGTTGGTTTAATTCACTCCCTTGCTCTATTTTAACTAGCTTTCTCCAAGTTTGCATATGTGGAAAAATATAAAGTTGTGGAAGTAAGGCTGCAAAGAGGTGCCCATCAATGATGAAACCCAAAGAGAGCCATGCTGCAGCTAATCCAAGAATGAGGTAAAGTCGCTCTCCAAATCTTTTTCCAAACCTAACGATAAGTGTCTTTTTCCCACTTCTTTTGTCTTGCTCATAGTCTCTATAGTTATTTACAACCAATAGAGTATTCACTATTAACCCACAAATAATAGAGGCTAGTGTAACTTTGTAATTCCAGCTATTGGTTTGAATATAAAATGTACCACCGACGGGTACAAATCCAAAGAAGAGTAAAACTAATAAATCGCCCCATCCATGGTAGGCCAGTGGATATGGCCCTGCAGTATATAGAAAAGCAAATGCTACACAGAGTATACCGATACTGATTAGCCACCATCCTCCCCAGTAAATTAATGATAAACCCAGTAAACAAGCAATAAGGAGTGTTATTAGAATTCCTTTTTTCATTTGTTGAGGGGTAATCCAACCCTCAGCACAAGCTCTTTTGGGGCCAAGCCGATCTTCCCTATCACTCCCTTTGAGATGGTCGAACAGGTCATTGATAAAATTAGCTGCTACCTGCATTAATAGGGCAAAGAGTAAACAGATTAAGCTAGGAAGAAGCTTGTATTGATTCTCCATGAAAGCAAGTGCACTACCTATAAGAACAGGTGTTGCTGCTCCAGCTAAGGTTTTAGGTCTGGCTGCCAATACCCATGCTTGAATGGAATTGGGAAGTACTATATTCTTATTCACAGTTTTAAATTTTATACAAATATACAAAAACTGTTATTGTTGAAATTTATTTCATGAGTTAATCTTGGAATAACTATCTTTATCAAAAGATATGAAAAAATATTTACCATATATTTTGGGAGGCTTACTTGTTGTTGGACAATCATCTTGTGCAACAAAGCTATACACCTCTTATAGTTTTCAACACCCTAGGGAGGATGGATCGACTATACATATCACAGAAACAAAGAAAAGAGTGAATCGATCTAAAAAAGGGGTAAAGCTCATTCGTTATTATGAGATAGTTCATCCTGATGTACCCTTATCTTTTGATGGGGTGAAGATAGCCTTCTTATCAGACCTCCATTACAAGAGTTCTTTGAAGAGAAGAGGTCTCTCTCGTTTGATAAGGAGTGTTAATGAGGAGAATCCTCAGTTACTCTTATTGGGAGGGGATTTTTATGAGGGGTGTGAGCATATTACTCATATGGCAGGCTCTTTAGGTGAAATAGCCAGTAGCTTAGGAAAATATGCTGTTTTAGGAAACAATGATTATGAAAGATGTACTGAAGAGTTGAGAGGTGAGTTCAAGAAAAATGATATTCAGATTTTAGAACACAGGGTTGCCTCTATCGTTGCTCAGAAGGATTCTTTATTTATTGCTGGTGTAAAAAACCCTTTCGATCTTCAAAAAAATGGAGTCTCTCCAACAATGGGGCTACAGGATAATCAGTTTGTTCTATTGCTTACGCATACCCCTGATTATGCTGAAGATGTATCTATTACAGCTACAGATTTAGTGTTGGCTGGACATACCCATGGAGGACAAGTCAAAATATTTGGTAAGAGTCCTGTTATTCCCTCTAAGTATGGTGAACGGTTTATAAGTGGTTTGAAATATACAACGAGCGGTGTTCCTGTGATAATAACTAATGGGGTGGGGACTTCAACGTTAAATTTAAGGTGGGGGGTACCTAGTGAGATGACGATAATTACGCTTTATAGATCAAAGAAGCCTTATTGATACCAACCGTTTTTTAAAATGAGTTGATAGGCTTTATGGTGCATATAGTATGGAAGCAATTTTTTTCTTTTGAAAGCCTTACGTATTGCTGTAGAGCTAATCTCTATGATAGGTGCATGAATTGCCTGTACACTTTTTGGAAGAGAGGTAGGTATTGGGTAGCCTATTCGTGGATAGATTAGAATAGGGAAATTTTGGAGAATGAAGTTGGCCGATTTCCATTTTGGAAAGATCTCCCAATTATCCGAGCCTATAATTAAACTAAAGTCATATTTAGGATACTCTTGTTTAAGAGCAATGAGTGTATTTGCTGTATAGGAAGGTTTTGGAAGGTTGAATTCAAAATCTGAAGCTTTAAAAAAAGGAACTTCTTGAGTGGAAATCTTTACAAGCTCAAGTCTCTCTTCCTGTGGGAGTAGTTCATTATTATCTTTGAGAGGATTTTGAGGGGTTACCATAAACCATACTTCATCTATGTTTTCATATTGAGCAATATAATTAGCTAATGCTAAATGCCCAATATGAATAGGGTTAAAAGAGCCACCTAGGATACCAACTCTTTTTCTCTGGTTCATGAATTAGTTTTATTTAAAAAGTTGCGTACTAGTTCATAAGCCTCTTTTTGTGCTTTCTCTAAATCATCATTGATGAGTATGGTGTCGTAGTGCTTTGCAAAAGAGAGTTCATGTTCGGCTTTGTTTATTCTATCTAGAATGACTTCCTTTGAGTCTGTACCTCTTTTTTCTAATCTTTTTTTAAGTGCTTCTATAGATGGTGGCTTTATGAAAATAGAGAGCGCTTGATTTGTGTATATTTTTTTAATGTTACATCCGCCAACAACATCTACATCAAGCACTACATTGACTCCTTCTTGGAGCTGTTTTTCTACTTGTTCACGAAGCGTTCCATAGAAACGATCCTTATAGACTTCTTCATATTCAAGAAAGTCACCTTTTTCTATTCTGTTTTTAAATTCTTGCGGGGTTAAGAAAAAGTATTCTACTCCATCTTTTTCTTCTCCTCTTGGAGGTCTGCTTGTAGCAGATATAGAGAAACTTAAGTTTAAGTCCTGTTGAAGTAGATGATTTATTATTGTTGATTTTCCAGAGCCCGATGGGGCAGAGATAATAATAAGTTTTCCACTCATAGTTATAGTACGTTGAAAGTTTGTTCTTTTATCTGTTCTAATTCATCTTTCATTTGGACAACAATACGTTGCATATCTGCATCGTTTGATTTGCTTCCAAGCGTGTTTATTTCACGTCCAATCTCCTGGGATATAAAGCCTAGCTTTTTCCCTTGAGAAGTTGGAGCATTCATTGTTGACTTAAAGTAGTTAAGATGATGCAATAAGCGCTGTTTTTCCTCAGTTACATCCAACTTCTCTATGTAATAGATTAGTTCTTGCTCTAATCTTCCTTGGTCATACTCAATTATTAATGAGTTGTCTTCTAGGGCTTCAGTCAGTCTTTCCCGTATTTTTCTGACTCTCTCTTCCTCAAAAGGAGGGATGAGTTGAAGCAGCTCCTCGATCTTATTAATGTTATTGTTAAACTGATCTGTTAATCCTTCTCCTTCTTGTTTTCTAAATTCAAGTAGATGATCTATGGCTTGTTTGATTGTATCTTGAACGATTAGCCACTCATCTTCATCAAGTTTAAAAGTTTCGTTTTTAGTAAATACCTCGGGCATTTTTAGGAGAGTAGAGAACCAATCAGAAGGTGTAGGTATACCTTTTGAAGTTGCTATCTTTTTTATTTGATGATAATAAGTCTCTATAACCTCTTCATTTATTGGAGGAACAGTAGTAGCTGCCTGCTTGTGTTCAATCCATAGATTAAAGTCAATTTTACCTCTTGAAAGAGCTGCCGCTAACAATTGTCTAATTTCAATCTCTTTCTCTCTATAAACAGGGGCTATACGCGCTGATATGTCTATAGATTTGCTGTTTAAAGATTTAATCTCTATATTGATAATCTTATCTGTGAGGTCGGCTGTTGCTTTGCCAAAACCTGTCATTGAATATATCATAACCTACTAGTTTTAAGCAAAAGTAGTGGTTTTTTCGCAATTATAGACTATCTTTGCGATATAATTAAATAGCAAGCTATGTCGTGTATTTTACACATTGAAACCTCTACAAAAGTCTGTTCTGTAGCGGTAAGTGACAATTCTCACACTATTTTTTCAAAAGTGGACTATGAAGGTCCTTCACATGCGGTGCTTTTGGGTGTCTTTATTGATGAGGCTTTAGCTTTTATTGACAGCCACGGTATCCCCTTAGATGCAGTATCAGTAAGTTGTGGACCAGGTTCCTATACAGGACTAAGAATTGGTGTGTCAATGGCTAAGGGAATTTGCTATGGGCGCTCTGTGCCTTTACTTGCAGTACCTACTTTAGAGCTTTTGGCTGTACCCGTGCTCTTACATAAAGAGCTACCAGAAAATGCGTTAATCTGTCCAATGCTTGATGCAAGAAGGATGGAGGTTTATGCAGCTGTTTACGATCGAGGGTTAAATCTAAAGCGTAAAATATCAGCAGATATAATAGACGAGAATTCGTACATGGAATATTTGGAAGAATCTCCTGTATACTTTTTTGGAAATGGAGCTGATAAGTGCAAAGAGGTTATAACACATCCTAATGCACATTTTATTGACAATATTCACCCCTTAGCTACGATGATGTCTCCTTTAGCAGAGCGAGCCTTCCTCGATGAGAAATTTGAAGATGTGGCCTATTTTGAGCCCTTCTATTTAAAGGAGTTTGTTGCTACAAAGCCTAAAAAAAGATTGTAGCCGTTATAAAAGACAATTATGGAGTATAATACACAGAAGAAAAGAATGCCTTTACCAGAATATGGTAGAAGTGTACAACATATGGTTGATCACGCTTTAACAATAGAAGATCGTTCTGAAAGGCAAAGATGTGCAAATACTATAATCGATATTATGGGGAATATGCTTCCTCATTTGAGAGATGTTCCCGATTTTACACATAAGCTTTGGGATCATCTTGCAATTATGTCTGATTTTCAACTGGATATTGAGTATCCTTATGAAATTGTAGAGAAGGATAGTTTGGATTCAAAACCAGAGCCCTTGTCTTACCCACAATCTAAAATTCGATATCGTCACTATGGGAGAGTATTAACAGATCTTATAAATAAGGCTGCGGAGTATCCTGAAGGTGATGAGAGAGACAACTTAGTTGCTTTAATAGCCAACCATATGGCTAAAAACTTTGTTGCTTGGAATCGCGATAATATTGATGATGAAAAAATAGCCAAAGATTTAGCTGAAATGTCAAAAGGAAAACTTAAATTAACAAAAGAAGTTTTAGAGATTATGGAGGCTAATGCTAATCAGCAAAATAACCGTCAGCGACACAATAGAAATAATCAGCGTCGCAATCACAAGCGTTAGTATACCGCTCACATTCGTTTAATAAATAAAACTGTAAGTATGGCTTCTTTTATTATAGAAGGTGGACATAAGTTAAGTGGAGATATCTATCCACAAGGTGCTAAGAATGAGGTTCTACAAATCATTTGTGCAACCCTACTAACCTCCGAAGAGGTGACAATACATAATATTCCAGATATACTTGATGTAAATAATCTAATATCCCTAATGGGTAACATAGGGGTTACTGTCTCTAAGAAAGGGGTTTCAACTTACTCTTTTAAGGCAGATCAAGTAGATTTGAGTTACCTAGAGAGCGATGAGTTTTTAAAAAAATGTTCTAGCTTACGTGGAAGTGTTATGTTAATTGGACCATTAGTGGCTAGGTTTAAACGTGCCTTAATCTCTAAACCAGGTGGTGATAAGATTGGTCGTAGGAGGTTGGATACCCACATCATTGGCATTCAGAAATTGGGTGCGGACTTTACATATAACGATAAACGTGAGCTTTTTGAAATAACTGCAGATCGCTTGGAGGGAGCGTATATGTTATTAGATGAAGCTTCTGTTACGGGTACAGCAAACATTGTTATGGCTGCTGTATTAGCTAAGGGGAAAACGGTTATATATAATGCAGCTTGTGAGCCTTACTTACAGCAACTGTGCAAGATGCTTAATCAGATGGGAGCTAAAATTAGTGGAATAGCATCTAATTTACTAACTATCGAAGGGGTTGATGCTCTTGGAGGTGCAGAACATACGGTTTTGCCTGATATGATTGAGGTGGGAAGCTTTATTGGTATGGCTGCTATGACAGGAAGTGAACTCAATATAAAGAATGTATCGTATGAGAATCTTGGTATAATACCTGATAGTTTTAAACGATTAGGAATAGAATTGGAGCAAAGAGGGGATGATATTTATGTACCTGCTCAGCCTAACTATGAAATAGATTCTTTTATTGATGGTTCTATCATGACCATAGCCGATGCGCCTTGGCCCGGATTAACTCCAGACTTATTGAGTGTTATGCTAGTTGTTGCAACACAGGCAAAAGGAAGTGTCCTTATTCATCAAAAAATGTTTGAAAGCAGACTTTTCTTCGTTGATAAGCTGATTGATATGGGAGCACAAATTATTCTTTGTGATCCACACCGAGCAGTAGTAATTGGACATAATCATCAATTCAAACTGAGAGGAGGGAATATGACTTCTCCAGATATTCGTGCAGGAATAGCCTTGCTAATCGCTGCTATGAGTGCAGAGGGTACTAGTCGTATTCATAATATAGAGCAAATAGATAGAGGATACCAAAATATAGAATACCGTTTAAATGCAATAGGTGCAAGAATAACAAGAGTATGATAAAAGAGTCTGAAGTACTGAAAATTGGATATATCTCGAAGCCTCATGGAGTAGATGGTGAGTTAACGTTTATTTTTACGCACAACTTGCTTGAAGAGGGGGATAGTACTTATATCGTATGTTTAATTGATGGGATATTAGTACCTTTCTTTATAGAGCATTATATCATACGATCAAATGGTTCTGCAACTCTTAAACTCGAAGGGGTTGACTCCCTAGAGCGAGCAAAAGACTTTATCAATCAATCTGTTTTTTACCCTAAAAAATCTATATCTGAAGATATTTCAGAGGATTTAGAGGTGGATTTTTTGGTTGGCTTTAAACTTAAAGATCAGCACAACCATGAAATTGGTGAGGTCTTGGGAATAGATGATTCTACAATAAATACACTCTTTATTGTATCTCATCCCGGTGGAGAGCTACTTATTCCATATCAAGAAGAGTTATTGCTTGATATAGATGAGGAGAGTCGTTTTATTCAACTTGAAATTCCCGAGGGACTACTAGAGACATTACTGGGGAGTGGTGGTGAGAGTTAAAATCAATCAACGGATTCCTTTAATCTGCCTTAATTTTCTTACCTTTGACCCTGTTATCATAGAATAGGGTATGGCAAAAAAAAAGTCATTTAAATCCTTTTGGAAAAACATTCGATTTAAATATAGACTGTCTGTTACAAATGAAAATACATTAGAGGAGATTTTCTCTTTACGTATTTCGAAGTTTAACGGACTTTCTGTTTTATTCTCTACACTATTAATTGTATTTCTAATAACAGCTGTAATTATAGTGTTTACTCCATTACGTAACTATTTACCAGGCTATATGAACAGTGAAACACGCCGACAAATAGTTGCTAATGCATTAGCTGTAGACTCTTTACAGAGTGTTGTCGATCGACAAAATCTTTACATAACTAATATTCAAGATATTTTCAGTGGGACTGTACGTGTTGATACCGTACAGTCTATCGACTCCTTGACCATTATACGAGAGGACTCTTTGCGTGAGAGAAGTAAACGTGAAGAGGAATTTAGGTTAAAATATGAGGAGCAAGAGAAGTATAATCTAACATCAATAACAACAGGAGGACCTTTGAAAGATATAGTCTTTTATCGTCCTGTAATAGGAGTTATTACCGGCTCTTTTGATGCAACAAAACGGCATTTTGGAACAGACATTGCAGCAGATCCGAAGGAGAGTATCTTGGCTGTTCTAGCTGGAACTGTTGTGTTAAGCACCTATACAGCGGAAACAGGCTATGTAATTGAGATACAACATGACAATGGGTATATTTCTGTTTATAAGCATTGTGGCTCTTTGTTAAAGAGGGCAGGAGAAGAGGTGAGAGCAGGTGAGGCAATAGCCTTAGTTGGAGATACAGGAAGTTTGAGTACAGGTCCACACCTTCACTTTGAACTGTGGTACAGAGGTCAAGCCATAGATCCTGAACTGTATATAGTATTCTAAAATGATGGAAAACAAAAATAAGAAAAAACAGATAGCAATTCTTGGATCAACAGGATCTATAGGAACACAAGCTTTGGAGGTTATCCGGGAGCATAAAGATCGCTATGAGGTTTATGCACTAACAGCTAACACGAGCGACGAGCTACTTATCAAACAAGCAATAGAATTCTTACCAGATTCGGTAGTTATAGCCGATGAGAGTAAGTATAATGTGGTGAAAGAGGCTTTAGAGAGGTACCCCATTAAAGTTTTTGCAGGTTCTGAAGCTATTGCACAAATCGTAGAATCAAGTGAGATTGATGTAGTCTTAACAGCAATGGTAGGATATGCGGGGTTGAAGCCAACGATACATGCCATCAAGGCCAGGAAGTGTATAGCTTTAGCCAATAAAGAGACATTAGTTGTTGCTGGAGAGCTAATTAAGAGATTAGCCTTAGAGTATCAAGCACCGATAATACCAGTAGATTCGGAGCATTCTGCTATTTTTCAGTGTTTAGTAGGTGAAGGAGATAATCAGGTAGAAAAAATTTTACTAACCGCTTCTGGAGGTCCATTTAGAAGTTTTTCCAAAGAAGAATTAACTCGAGTTACTAAAGAGCAAGCTTTAAATCATCCCAATTGGGAGATGGGGGCTAAGATAACTATTGACTCTGCAACAATGATGAATAAAGGATTTGAAGTGATTGAGGCAAAGTGGCTTTTTGGTGTATCTCCAGAACAGATAGAGGTAGTAGTACATCCGCAGTCTGTTGTTCACTCAATGGTACAGTTCACAGATGGTGCAGTGAAAGCCCAATTGGGAGTTCCCGATATGAGAGTTCCTATTCAATATGCTTTTTCTTACCCTAGTCGTATTGCTGGCTCTATGGGTAGATTAGATTTCACTACATGTGGAGAGTTAACTTTCGAAGCTCCCGACTTAGAACTTTTTCCATGCTTAGGGCTTGCCTATTTAGCTATGGAGCGTGGTGGAAATGCTGCGTGTAAATTAAATGCTGCGAATGAAATTGCTGTTGCTGCTTTTTTAGCTGATAAGATACCATTTATTGGTATTAGTGAATTAGCTGAAGTTGCTTTAGAGCAAGGAGCTTTTATTAAGAACCCTAGTTATGAAGATTATGTTGAGACAGATGCAGCAATAAGAGCTTTTGCTAGAGAATATATAAAAAAGAATTTTAATTAAATCAGACAATAATAAATGGAGACATTTTTAGTTCGTGCTCTACAACTAGTATTAAGCCTCTCTCTGCTTGTGATAGTACATGAGTTTGGGCATTTTCTTTTTGCACGATTATTTAAAGTAAGGGTAGAACGTTTTAGTATATTTTTCTCTCCCTGGTTTAGCCTTTTCAAGCATAAACCAAAAAACAGTGATACTGAGTTTGTTTTGGGCTGGCTACCTTTAGGAGGATATGTGAAAATCGCTGGTATGATTGATGAGTCTATGGATACCGAGCAAATGAAAAAACCTGCACAGCCTTGGGAATTTAGAGCAAAACCAGCTTGGCAGCGGTTACTAATCATGGTTGCAGGGGTTGTTTTTAATTTCCTGTTGGCTCTGTTTATTTATGCTATGATTCTTTTCACCTGGGGGGACTCATTCATTGAGGTACAGAAAGCAGAGCTAGGAATGGTCTTTAATGAATCAGCAAAATCGGTAGGATTTAGAGATGGTGATGTGTTACTCTCTGCAGATGGAGTTGAATTTACCCGTTATGATGGTGAACTAATCTCTAGAATAGTAGATGCAAGGGAAGTTTCTGTTAAACGTGATGGAGTGAAAACCTCCATTTATATTCCAGAAAACTTTATGCAGTTGTTATTGGCAGACAGTGTACGTTTTGCAGACTTTAGAGTTCCTTATGTTGTAGATCGAGTAATAGCAGACTCTCCTGCTGAGGTAGCAGGCTTACAGCCTGGAGATAGCATAATAGCTCTTAATGGTAAGCCTATTGCTTTTAATGATTTTGTTCAGATAATGGCCGATAGGAGATTACAAGCAGATAGCTTATTGGCTGCTGGTCTTAATCCACGAGAAATAAGCTTAACCTTAATTAGAAATCATGAGCAGCGAGAAGTAAGCTTGCAGGTTGATGAAGATTTTAAAATGGGGGTTTATACCCCAGGAGATGTGAAAAAACTTTTTCCTGTGGTCCAAGAGGAATATACCTTTTTAGGCTCAATACCTGCAGGAGCAGCTCTAGGTGTAAAAACTTTAAAAGGGTATGTGAACAACATGAAACACCTCTTCTCTAAAGAGGGTGCAAAGCAATTGGGAGGTTTTGGAACGATAGGAAGCATATTCCCTGCTACCTGGAACTGGTACCAGTTTTGGTATATGACAGCTTTCTTATCTATCATTCTAGCTTTTATGAATATTTTACCTATTCCTGCATTAGATGGAGGCCATGTTCTGTTTCTACTTTATGAGATTATAGCTAGGAGAAAGCCAAGTGATCGTTTTATGGAGTATGCACAAGTTACTGGAATGCTTTTACTCTTTATTTTGCTGATTTGGGCTAACTTTAATGATGTCTTAAGGTTTTTATTTTAAAAACCACTGATGATGTATAAAGTTTGTTCTCTTATTAGAATTGAAGAATAATGAAATAGGCCTGAACGTTCAGGCCTATTTCATTATTCTTCAATT
>JASLCM010000184.1 GCA_030151845.1 Bacteroides sp. | reverse complement strand
AGCGATATGCACGTAATCCTCTAGTTTTCTTTTATTTTTGAGTAAGTTCTCTAAGGCCGCTTCTGTTATGAGCTTACTTCTTTGCGTAAGGTGCGTATACAGTAACTCTGCAGCTCGGTGAAAGATGCTTCCAAACAGAGCCGAATCTATCTCTGGAGAAACCTCATCAGGCTCCTTAATTTCTGCTATATATCGATTGAAAAATTTAAGTTTACAGTCTAGATAGGTATTAATAGCAGATGGAGAAAGAATGGTTTTGGGGTTTTGCCTGGAGTCGAATTTTCGCCATAGTTTCTCTTGAACCTGTTTGCTTTTTGGTATAACAAGTTCTAAGGAGGCACTGGGAGTTTGTCCAGCACTTAGAAAAAATCTCTCTATGGGATGGTTCCATTCGATGAGTAGCTGAAGCATGAAGCGAGACCACTCGGCTCTATTAAGCCCGCTTGATGAATTGTTATAGAGCAGAGTTATATGCTCAGCTCGTTGAATAAGGCGGTAGAAGTAGTAGGCATATACCGAGTTTTTGTGCTCTATAGTAGTCATACCAAAAGCCTTTCTTAGGTTGTAAGGAATAAAAGAGTTATCACCTTCCGACTTAGGAAGTTGTCCTTCATTTAGGGAGAGTAAGACAAGGTTTTTAAAGTCTAAATTTCTAGTCTCTAAGACCCCCATAATTTGTAGTCCTATGGCTGGTTCTCCATGGAAAGGAATTGAAGTTGAGGCTAAAACTCTCTCAAGGAGCTTAGTAAGCGTATCTATCTTCACATCTAAAGTTCCTTCTTCAATAAGGTCTTTAAACCGATTAGCGATGGTGTAGGATCTAAAGATAGCCTCTCTATAAAGTTGATCATAGACATCTTGTTGTACCTCAGCTGAATCACGATAGTTACTTGCAATCTTCTCTATGGTTTGAATTAAATAGTTAATCAACTCAAGGCTAGATAAAGTAGGAGTAAAGATCTCTTTTAAAAAGTCATCTTTTGCAAGGAAAGTAGGTTTAGGATAGAATATATTATTGGCCAATAAGTGATCTACTAGAGGGGTAGCCTCAGGTGTGGTATTTATAAGGTAAGGATGTTTTAATACACTAGTTACCACATCATAGTTGTAAAAATCACCGTGGTTTCTAGCTCCATCTGTTTGCATTCGGACTAAAGATGAAATCAGAGTAAAGATGGGAGTCTGTACCAGTGGGAAGCCCATGGTTATATTAATGTGTTCTACCTCTGGTGGAATAGCTTGTAGTACAGGAAGCAGGAGCGATTCGTTGCAAAGAACTATAGCATTTTCTCTCTCTCTGTTTTTTTTCACTGTTGGTAACCAGCTTGGAATGATACTGGCCTGCGCACTCTCAGTGCTGCTGGCAACATAGTGAATGGTTTTTGGTTTTGAGAGATTATTGAAATGTTCCTCTCCTAGTTGGTTGGGAAATTGGCTCAAATTTCTTCGAATAAACTCTCCTGCTTCATGAAACTTATTCTGTTTTGTATAATATAGATCATAATCCCAATAAAAGAGTGCTCTATTTTCTTTATGAAGCTCCTTGAAAAGCTTTGTCTCTACTTGGTTAAGAACATTAAACCCAATAAATGCATAATGGGTAAATGGTAGCTTATCTAAGTCTAAACTCTCTATAACCTCTCTATACAGCATCCCCTCATAAGCAACCCCAAGAGTCTTAAGCCTCTCTTTAAAATGAAGATAAATAGAACCTAAATTGTTCCATAGAGTCATGAATTTCTCTTTTAAAGCAGTCGACTTCTCAATAGAGAAATTTTCAAAAAAGTCTTGAATAGCTTGTTCTTCTTCGGGGGCTAAGAAGCTGGCACTATCCATTAACTCTTTTAAATCTTTAAGGTTTTGAAAGAGTTTAGTGGCATCTACTAAGTTCTTATCCACATCGTCGAAATCACTAATGAGAAGTTCACCCCAAAAGTAAAAGTCATCTAAAGTCTCAGTACTCTCTGTGTTCTTTTTAAAGACGCTATATAGTTCACAGACCAACTGAATGGGGTCTCCAATTTGAAGTGGACTAAGTTCCTGAAAGAGCTCACTAATACTCATGTAAGTAGGAGCCCATACAGGATGGTTAGCTTGTTTTGCTAAATATTCATTAAAGAAGAGGCTTGCTCGTTTATTTGGAAAAATTACAGCCACCTGATTTAAGTTCTCTCCAAACTGTTTATATAAACTCTCTGCTACTAATTCAAGAAATGTATCCATGTTAAAATGCTAATTTTTGGTTCTCTACGACTTCTACTACTTGGTTTAAACTGACATACCAAAGAAATCCTTTTATCTTATCGTATCCCATTCTTCTAAGTAAAGAGATGTATTCATTGATTTGGCGATGGTGATTAGGATGTTCTTGACCAAACTTATAATCCAAAATCACGATATTTTCTTGCCGCTTCATGACTCGGTCTGGCCTTTTACTTTTTGTTTCACCATCTTCTTGATACAAGATTGTACACTCATTTAAAACCTCCCATTTCCCAGAGAACCATTCTTTTATAGTAGGATTTTTAAAAGTTATAGGAATCTCTTTTTTTAATTCGGTTGCATATTCCTGAGAGATGACTCCTTCCAGTTGGAGTTTAAGGATAGCACGATCTAAATCTGCTAATGTTTTAATTTCAGAAAAGAGGGTGTGTAGAAGCATTCCTCTGTTGATATACTCTTTATTAGATGTTTCTTCCTCTTGAGCATTTGCTATAAAGTCTGATGAGCGGTTAGATTGTTTAAACTCGATCTCTTTACTTGATACCGTTAATTTTGTATCTCTTTTTTTCTCTTTTTGCAACAAGATATTTGTTGTCTTTTTCTCTCTTTTAATGGGAGAGGGAAGAATCGCCCCAGAGATGTAAGGCTCTTCTACCGTCCAGTCAATAATACCTTCTCCGTTTAATTTGGCGAGAGAATTATATAATAGCTGAGATACAGTTTTATTTTCATCTGTTGTTTTTTCGGCTTTACATCCTATAATTAAATTTCCTCCTGCTCGTGTAAATGTAACGTAGAGAAGATTAAGGTTATCTACCCACAGCTGAATCTTCTCATTTTTAAAACTCTCCTTGAATACAGATTCGCTCATTTTTCTTCCATAATTAATAGGAATGAGGTCTAAAGTATTAAAGGGCTCCTTTGGACTAGAACACCAAACCAGTTGATTGTTGGTTTCATTTTCCATTTTCCAATCGCAGAAGGGAACTAAAACAGTGTGGAACTCTAACCCCTTCGATTTATGAATAGATAGGATTCGTATTCCATCCACTTCACTATTTGTGATTGTTTTACCAGAAAGAGTTTCATCCCAAAAAGTTAAGAAAGGAGTGAGCTCCGATGAATGAGTCTCTAGGTATTCAATAACTTCATCAAAAAAAGCAAAAAGATAGGCATCCTCATCTTTTATTGCATCAACTTCAAAAAGCTTATAGAGCTCCCTGAGAAGCTCGTAAAGAGGGAGTAGTTTAAGTCGGCTAACCTCTTCAAGGAACCCTTTTGGTAACTCTTCTTCCTTGCACTCTAAAAAGAGCTCACTTAATGAGATGGGCGATTGCTTGATCTCTTTTAAATAACTAAAAAGTAATTGTTTTAAGTAAATCGTATTCTCAGGATTATTTAAATATCGTAAAATATCAATGAGAAGAGAGACTGCTGCCGAAGCATCTAGTCGGAAAGCTTCATCGGAGATGATTTTTATCTTACGTTCTTTTTCAAAATATTGAGCAATCGTGGGGATTTCTTTATTTTTTCTTACTAGAATTGCTATATCATGTTCATTTACCCCTTCCTTTTTCAACCGATCAACCTCATCGGCTAAAAACTCTAAAGTTTTAATGTCATACTCTTCTGCCTCCAGGAATTGAACTTTAACAAACCCTTTCTCTTCAGTGTGGGTTGTTTTTTGTACGACATCAGCATAGGCATCTAGTAAAGGGTGGCATAGCTCCTCAAACTCTTCTGCAAATTGCTTGTTGAGAATTTTAACAGAGGAGGTAAAAACATTATTGTTGAAAGAGATTATCCTTGATTGACTTCGCCTGTTGGTATCCAATGTTTTGATATCGATAGGGTAGTGTTGGAGTGTACTGTCACGTCCCAATTGGTTTAAAATAGACCAATCTCCTCCTCGCCATCGGTAAATAGACTGTTTTACATCACCAACAATCAAACTCTCTTCATTTTGTGATAAGGTCTCTTCAAGCAGAAGCTGAAAGTTGTCCCATTGCATCTTACTTGTATCCTGAAACTCGTCAATCATAATGTGCTTAAGTGTAGTACCTAGCTTTTCAAAAATGAAAGAAGGATCACCAGCTTCAATTAGACGATGAAGGAGCGCATTGGTATCAGATAATAGAAAGCGGTTTTGATCATGGTTTTGGAGTCTAATCTCTTTATCTATACTGTTTAGAAGCTGTACCTTATTTAAATGTTGTAAGGTGAGCTCACAACTGTTTACAATAGGGTTGTTTTTCGCTCTAAATTTTTCAGCTTCACGAAGTAGAGGAATTAAATGATTTTGTGCCAATGCTACAATCTCACTTCTCCTTGATGAGGTTTTAGTAGCCCACTCATCGGGATGGTCTAAACATTTTTCTACCGTTTTATTTCTAACACCATCATCTAAAACCCCTCGTTGTAGTTTGTTGAAGTAACTGCCAATTCCTCTAGATCCACCTTTTAAATCGGTTGCTACTAATTGATGTGCTTGAAGTATACTTTGGAACTGGTCGTAAAACCCCTTCATTAAGTCTAAGGCTTCTTCTTGCTTTACTTTTAACTCTCTTCGAAATATTGCAATAAC
>JASLCM010000039.1 GCA_030151845.1 Bacteroides sp. | reverse complement strand
TAGTAGCTTTAAAGGCAAGAAACTAGTTCTCTATTTCTACCCTAAAGATAGTACTCCTGGATGTACCACACAGGCTTGTAACCTTAGAGACAATTATCAAGAACTACAAAAAGCTGGATATGAGGTACTAGGAGTTAGTATCAACGATGAAAAATCTCACCAACGATTCATAGCCAAGAATGAATTACCATTCTCTTTAATAGCAGATACAGAAAAAAAACTGGTTGAAGAGTTCGGTGTTTGGGGAGAGAAAAAAATGTACGGTAGAACCTATATGGGAACATTCCGTACAACATTCATCATTGATGAAGAGGGAGTTGTAGAAAGAATTATCACCCCAAAAGAGGTAAAAACAAAAATACATGCCTCTCAAATATTAGAATAATTTATGGCAAAAAAAGACGAATTAGACTTCACAGCTGAAGATAAAAAAGCGAATGCAGAGAAATTAAAAGCACTGCAGGTTGCTATGGATAAAATAGAAAAGAACTTTGGTAAAGGTTCCGTTATGAAAATGGGTGATGAAGTTATAGTACCAGTAGAGGTTATACCTACAGGTTCAATAGCCCTAAACGCAGCCCTAGGTGTTGGAGGTTACCCCAAAGGAAGAATTGTTGAAATTTATGGACCTGAGTCTTCAGGTAAAACAACTTTAGCTATTCACGCTATTGCCGAAGCTCAGAAAAAAGGTGGAATTGCTGCTTTTATCGACGCAGAGCATGCTTTTGACCGCTTTTATGCAGCAAACCTAGGTGTAGACATAGACAACCTGTGGATATCTCAACCAGATAATGGTGAACAAGCCTTGGAAATTGCAGAACAGCTTATCCGTTCATCGGCTATTGACATCATTGTAATAGACTCTGTTGCAGCACTTACTCCTAAAGCTGAGATTGAGGGAGAAATGGGGGAAAACCGAGTAGGTTTACAGGCTCGTCTCATGTCACAGGCTTTAAGAAAGCTAACTTCTGCAGTTAGTAAAAGTGGAACTACCTGTATCTTCATTAACCAACTTCGTGAAAAGATTGGCGTGATGTTCGGTAACCCAGAAACAACAACTGGTGGTAATGCACTTAAATTCTACTCCTCTGTTCGTCTAGATATTAGAAGAGGACAGCAAATTAAGGATGGAGATGAAGTTATTGGAAACCAGACTCGAGTTAAAGTTGTTAAGAATAAAGTTGCCCCTCCTTTCAGAAAAGCTGAATTTGATATTATGTTTGGCGAAGGAATTTCATTAGCAGGTGAAATTGTAGACTTAGGTTCTGATCTTGGAGTCATTAAGAAAAGTGGATCTTGGTATAGTTACCAAGAAACCAAACTTGGTCAAGGAAGAGATGCAGCAAAAAAATGTATACTCGATAATCCAGAATTAGCCGAAGAGTTAGAAAGACTTATTTTTGAGGCTATGAATAAAAAAGAGAAAGAATAAAAAACAAGAGAGTGTTTCAATTTTTCGCATACACGAACTTATAAGCTGAAACAACTACTCTTAAAAGCAATGAAAAGAGCCCTATCTGCACTCAAATATAGTGTTTGATAGAGCTCTTTTATCTTTTATCACAATAATTAGTAACTTTAGGTAGTACTCATTTTAGGATTGACACACTCTCTTATTTTTTCTCTCTCGAAACCTTCTCAACCTCATGCATATATTCAGTCAACTCTAAAAGTTCTTTAGGTACTTCTACTCCAGACAACCCTTTTACACTTACCATGACCTCACCTAACTCCGATTTAACAATATATTGATAAAGAACAAACTCTCCATTATCAACTTCATAACCATAACTACTCTTAGACCTATAAAGGGCTTGTTTACCTACAATTTCTTTTATTTTTTTATACAGATTAGCTGGTACCACACCTTCTCTTATTTCTGGAGAGTAAGTACCTGCCATTCTATCAAAAAGTAGTTGTGCTATTTCTATTCGATAAGATCCTCCCTCATCAATCTCTATCAGTTCTTTGAAGTTATTACTGCTCTCCATAGAGTAGCTAATTGTAAATTTTCCTGGATCTTTCTGACAAGAGAAAAGAAGGAAAGATAGAAGTAGAGTTAATACAATTTTCAGTTTCATATTTACTAAAGTATGAGTATGGTTCTCGATATCGAGAACCATACCTATTTGTAATTATTGCCAAGGAGCTGGCTGTACAAGATAAGGAGTACCATCTTCCTTCACCCCCATATTTAACACCTGTGTATCAGGAAGTGGGAACATTGTCTTTTCAGGAGAAAGAACTGAAGCTGAAGCAAATTTACTTATATACCTTTTTTCAAAATCCACATACTCTTTCAATGTTTTAGACATATAAGTTCCACCCCAACGTGCTAAATCAAACCACCTCTGACCTTCCATTGCCAACTCTAACTTTCTCTCCATACGTATAGCCTTGATACAAATCTCTTTGTCCGAAAAAGCTGCATGAGAAGCCGGATAAGGTTTCACTAAATAATTAGCAGCAGGCTTACCATCTTTCATTATTATATTTTTAGGATGAGCAGCTCGTTCACGAATTCGGTTTACTTGCTCCATTGCTGCAGAAAGCTCACCATCTTCTGCTAAACATTCAGCATAGAGTAAGATACAATCTCTTAAACTAAGATATTGTAAGTTCATAGCAGAACCAGGAGCCCAACCTGCGATTAAACCTCCATCTGCTAACCCTGCATCTTGTTCTGCTCGAGTATAAACATGCTTCTTTGGCATATAAAAACCACCGTTAGAAACATCTCTAACCCAATTATTCTTAGGTTCTCCCCAATCCTTGTAAGGAATACCAAATCTCCCAATAGCAAAATCTAAGCGAGGGTCTACAGCAACATCATTATTTAATGCTATTGGATCTTCTTTTCCTGGATTAGGATTCAGATAGCTTACCATTTTACCTTCTCGATACGACTTATCTAAAAAAGGCAATCCGTTTTCATCCACTTTAAAAGAGTTCGCTAACTCATTTGAAGGTTGATAAAATCCACAACACCCGCCTGGATTACCTGCACCACCATGAGGATAACACAACCCCATGCCATAATTTCCTTTATCATTGGTATCAGCCGAAAACTGAACAGCAAAAATAGATTCCTTACCATTGTCTCTAAATGAATCAAAATTAGCATTTAAGTCATCTTCCAATTCATACTTCAATCCATTGGATGTTTGTCCGTTCTGAATAACATCAGCCAATATGGGTTTAGCCTCTTTAAGTTTTCCCATTTGCATAAGAACTTTAGCTTTTAAAGCTTTTGCTGCCCATACATTTGCTCTACCAGGCATATCTTGAACCTCGGGTAATTTTTCAATAGCTTCATCTAACTCTGCCAATATTAACGGGTAGATGTTTTTATCATTAGCTATTAGCGGATTATTTTCCACAACAGTTTCGTCCACCCAAGGAATCATTGGGCCAAAAACTTTTACTCCCTCAAAATAACAAAGAGCACGCATAAACTTAAGTTCACCAGTCCGAATCGTTTTAATTTTATCAGGCATATCAGTTACTTCTGCCATAATCTTAAGAGCAGTATTTACTCTATTGGACCCTTTATATACCCAAACCCATTTGTCGTTCAAATAACTATTTGTAGGAAGAGGAGCATACATCTCCATTGTATTTAAGACCGACTGGTCATTAGAATCTGACCCTTTGTTTGCATCTCCCCCATAAATTCCTCCAAAAACCCAATTAAATACTGTTGCACCAAAAGCATTATCTGCCGTTAAAACTCCATATGCATTGGTCACTAAAAGTTCTACACCATTTGGATTTGTTAAAGACTCTTTATCAACACTACCCTGCGGATTTTTATAGAGAAAACTCTCTCCACAAGAAGCTAATAATATAGCTAACACCAATAGACTTATATTATATTTTTTCATAACTCTCATTGTATTAAATGTTTGTTGCTTAAAAAGCAAAATTTACACCAAAAGACATTCGCAGCGTTGTTGGCCAACCTCCCATATCTATACCTCGTCCTAGATCCGATCCACTTCCACCTCCAACTTCTGCATTGGTAAATTCAGGGTCTAAACCGCTGTATCCAGTTATGGTTATTAAGTTTTCTGCTTGAATATAAAAACGTAAATTTGATATAGTTGCTTTTTGTAAAAGTTCTTTAGGTAAAGTATAGCCAATAATTAGATTTTTTAATCGCAAGAATGATCCATCTTCAACATAGTATGAACTAGGAACTGCACCACCCCAACTATCTTTGGAGTCTAGTATAGGTAGTTTTGCCTTTGAGTTATCTGCTCCCATCTTCCATGATTTGTCACGCATACGTTTCGATCTATTTCCTCCGAATAGAGGGAAGTCCGTAAAATATTTGGTGTTATTAAAGATATCATTTCCTATGGTAGAGTACCAAAACATCGTGAAATCCCAATTTTTCCAACTCAAGGAAGTATTTAAACCTAAAATTAAATCTGGATGCGGACTACCTATATTGGTCCTATCATTCCCATCTATCTTTCCATCACCATTTATATCTTCAAACTTGTATTTTCCCACATAAGTTCCTGCTACTACTGGATCTGTTATTTTAGCACCAGCCCCATAAGGTGCAGGTGAAGCTAATACGTCTTCTACAGATTCATAAAATCCAGCTATTTTATATCCATAAAACTCAGCCATTGGTCTGCCTTTCATTGTACGAGTAACGCTTCCTGCCAAACGAGCACCGTTTCCCCACATAGCAAAATTGTCGTTATCCGATAACTTTAAAACCTTATTCTTATAAGTCGACATATTTAAGCCTATATCCCAAGCCCAATCACCTCTTGAATCACGGTAATTAAAGTTAAAATCCAACCCTGTATTTTTCATATCGCCATAATTCAAAAATGGTCTTGCAATCTCATTATTGGCTAATGCAGAGTAGGCTGCTGCAATTAACATATCTGATGTCTTCTTATAATACCATTCCAAACCAATAGCAAATTTTCCATTCAAAAAAGAGGCATCAATACCAACGTTTGTCATCTCTGTCGACTCCCATTTTGTATCTTCATTTCCATATTTATCTAATCGAAAACCAACATTAGAACCAGTATTAGTACCACCTAAGTCATAATTCGTAGAAGTAGGAATAGTTGCATACTCATATGCATAGTTTGTTTTTCTACTCATTTCAGAGTTACCGGTCTGCCCATAGCCTACTCTTAGTTTTAAATCATCTAACCAATCCCTAGTGTTTTCCATAAAAGACTCTTCAGACATTCTCCAACCTAGTGAGAGTGAGGGGAATGTACCGTAACGATTCGACTTTGAGAAACGAGACACTCCATCACGTCGAACAATACCTGTAACTAAATATTTATCTTTCAAAGAGTAATCTACACGACCAAAAATACCAAACAAAGCAAACTCTC
>JASLCM010000011.1 GCA_030151845.1 Bacteroides sp. | reverse complement strand
TGGCAAAATAGGAGATGCGATGATTACTTCTGCTTTAGCTCACCTCTACTTTGAGACCTTACACCCTTTTGAAGATGGTAACGGACGTATAGGTAGGGCACTTGCAGAAAAAGTCTTAGCAGAGCGTTTAGATATGCTTATCTTCCTTAATATTTCACACGCTATAGAATTAGATAAGAAGAAATATTATCAAGAGATAAAAAAGGCTCAATGTGACTTAAATGTATCTGACTGGATAGCTTATTTCTGCGATGTATTGCTTAGTGCAATAAAGAATATCAAGCGTGTTGCATTACATACGCTTAACAAGACCAAGTTTTTTGATTGTTATTCTGATCAATTAAATGAAAGGGAGATAAAAGCAATAAATAAGATGTTTAATGCTGGTCCAGCTGGTTTTGAAGGTGGAATGACTGCAAAGAAATACATATCAATAAACAAAACATCAAAACCAACTGCTACCCGTGATTTACAACACTTATCCGAGATAGGTGCGCTTACTAAGTATGGAGGAGGTAGATCGGTTTATTATGAGTTGAATATGGACTCTTACGATAAATATTTTTAGAGCTTTATATCTAGGCTTATATAGCCTTATTGCTGCCTCATAGTGAGTTATATGCTTTGGTCAGGCATTTTGACCCAAATCTATGCGATAAACAACAGATAATCCTCCCTCTTTTAGTCTGTAAATGGCAGATTCCATAGGTTGAGTTATGTATGTTAGCTCCTTATAGGTAGAAAAAAGTACCCTCTAGAAAACACTATGCTGTTCCAAGATGGATCTATTTCTAAGAAGCCTTTCTCTATAGCCAAAGAGTTAGATAAAATCCATATGTTTAGATCACCATTAGCTGTGAAATTCTCTAAAGAACCAACAAAATCATGCTTGGTAGGATATAAATATAAGTAAAAGGCTTAGATACCTTTTTAACCTCTTTAAGATGTTCTCCTTCTAAATCTTACACTAATATTTTTTGATCTATCCGGCCAACTAGGTTTAGTGTATTATCCCCTTTGTTAATAAAATATTAGTGAGTTGTAAACATTCACTAGGTTCCACTCCTGCATTAGATAGATAGTTTACAAAGCCCCCAGAAGTGTCATAAATAGCAACGGAGATTAAATAGATTCTATCTCCATGCCTTAAAATTCAGTCTATATTATCTATTAGATCTTCATTGTTTTTCAACCTAATAATATCAACATCTTGTATAACCCCATGTATCATGAATGTTTACTGTCTTATTAAAATCAAGTTTGATAGATAAACCATCAGTGTGCTTTGTTTTCTTTTCAGAGCAATTCATCAGAAAGCAGGTGCAAATAAAAAATAAAATAATCTTTTTCATCCTTGTTTTTATTGGAGGACCGTAGTTGTCTATTTATAGGTATGAGTTATTAAATTCAGATACACCCCGATGCTATATTGTTGTGCGCAGTTAACGTCTATTTTAATAATCTTACTTACAGTAAGAGATTCTCATGTTTTGTTTTTACGATTCATAAATTATGGTTTAAATAAGTTAAATAAATGTGAAGTATTTTTAGAGTTTGATAGAGGGCTTACTCCTACAGCTTCTTGCTGGAACTTCATAGAGGAGCTAATACAAAAGCTTGGATTTTTTCACTGCAAGGGTTAATCCTTTTCACTGCAAAGCGTTTATGTTTTGTGCAATAACCTTCTTACTTTTTATATTACTCCCTGATAGGTAAAACTCCTACCATTTAATCTTCTATATTCATGTAGAGTTAAATAGAGAAGTATAAAGGGTATTGTGAGTAAACTCTCTTTGCTATTAGGTATAAGAGATAGTATCGTTTCAGCTCTTTCCTCTTTCACTTCAAACTTTTCATTACCTTTGAGCCATTTTTATAAAATAGGTATAAAATGAAAGGAATAAAGGGTGTTTTTTATGCAATTCTTTCATCGGGCACGTTTGGTTTAATTCCGTTGTTCACAATTCCATTGGTAGAAGAGTTAGGGGTGAATGAAGCAAACGTTTTGTTTTATCGCTTTTTTATTTCGTCTCTTCTGATGGGAGGTGTTTGTCTCTTAAGAAAGAATAACCTACGGATAGGAGGTAAGTTGATTCTTTCCGTTTTAGGGTTAGGCCTGCTTTACGCTTTAACGGCTCTCTTTTAAGTCTATTCCTACAACTACATAGCGAGTGGTATAGCAACTACCATTCATTTCCTTTATCCCCTGTGTGTAAGTTTAGTGATGGTTTTTCTTTTTAATGAAAAACAGACTAAGTCTTTGGTTGTGGCCGCTTTCTTATCCTTAGTTGGTGTGGCTTTAATGTGCTGGACAGGTGGTGAGTTACATTTGTTGGGAGTATTGCTTGCCGGTATGACTGTTTTAACTTACGGTTTTTATATTGTTGGACTTAACCAGTTGACCAATAAAGGAGTGTCTGCAGATGTTTTAACCTTCTATGTTATTCTTACAGGGGCTATCCTCTTTTTTATTTATGCACAATTTGATGGTGGAGGAGTAGACCCCATCCCTAGTTTCAGAGCAGGTCTTTACCTTCTTTTATTAGCATTTCTTGCTACCGTTATCTCAGATTTTGCATTGGTGCTGGCTGTGAAACATGCAGGCTCTACTGTTACCGCAGTATTAGGTGCTATGGAGCCCTTAGTCGCTGTTTCGATGGGAGTGCTTGTGTTTGCCGAATACTTCGGAGTGCAGTCATTTATCGGTCTACTTTTAGTTCTCTTTTCTGTAACTCTAGTCATCTTAACCAGCAGAAAGGAAGCTACAGTAAAAGAACATGAAATTGTAAAATGAAAGTGTTATTAGGCTTAAATGAATAAAAAGTTAATATACTGCTCTATTTATTTATAAAAAGAGTAGTAAGAGTTAAAAAAAAGAGTAAATTGCATTTTAAATTAACAAATGCAGTTTTGATACATTTACATAATATTCATAAAACCTACCCAGGGATTATTCCTCTTCATGTGTTGAAAGGGATAGATTTAACCATCGAAAAAGGGGAGTTCGTTTCTATTATGGGAGCCTCTGGATCGGGTAAGTCAACACTGTTAAATATTCTTGGAATTTTAGATACCTACGATGAAGGTGAGTACTATCTAAACAATACCTTGATAAAGAATTTGAGTGAACGTAAAGCAGCAGAGTTTAGAAACAGAATGATTGGATTTATCTTTCAATCTTTTAATTTAATTTCCTTTAAAAATGCTGTAGAGAATGTTGCTCTTCCTCTATTTTATCAGGGAGTTGGAAGAAAAAAAAGAAATGCATTAGCTCTTGAATATTTAGATCGATTAGGGCTTAAAGAGTGGGCACACCACATGCCAAATGAGATGAGTGGTGGACAAAAACAGCGAGTGGCTATTGCAAGGGCTTTAATAACTAAACCTCAGATTTTATTAGCAGACGAGCCTACAGGTGCGCTCGATAGTAAAACATCAATAGAGGTTATGAGTATCCTCAAAGAGTTGAATGCATCGGGCCAAACAATCGTTGTTGTTACTCATGAAAGTGGTGTTGCCAATCAGACCAATAAAATTATCAATATACAAGATGGAATAATTCGCGATATCGAAGAGAGCAAGAGTAAGCAAAACTCTCCATTTAGTATGGAAGGTTATATTAAATAATATGATTGATCTGTTTCAAGAAATATATACAACTGTCAGGCAAAATAAGTTACGTAC
Source organism: Bacteroides sp. (assembly GCA_030151845.1). GTDB lineage: Bacteria > Bacteroidota > Bacteroidia > Bacteroidales > Bacteroidaceae > Bacteroides_E. Next base: position 1,578 of record JASLCM010000011.1, on the reverse strand, counting down.
TGCACTAACAGGATTTGCTGTGGCTTGGGGAATATTTATTCTTATCTTTCTCTTGGGAGCAGGTAATGGAATCCTAAATGCCTTTAAAAAATCTTCGAGTCAGTTTAATGCAAACTCAATATCTATTCAGGCAGGATGGACAAGTGTAGCTACTCAGGGGTTTCAAAGGGGGCGATCAATCAAGTTTAAGGAGGAAGATATAGAACTACTTTCTGATGAACTCAAGGAGTATCTATACAATGGAAGTGGTGAAATACGAATCTCATCACCTTACTCAACCCTAAAAGATTTTGTAGAGGGAAATGTATATGGAGTTTACCCCTCTTTTCAAGACAATGAAGTTGTTCAACTGATTCGTGGCCGATTTATAAATGAGAAGGATGGAGTAGAGAAGAGAAAAGTTGTGGTCATCCATGAAGATAATGTGCCTATCTTATTTGGAACAGATGAGGTAATAGGTAATCAACTCATAATAAACGAATCTCTATTTACAGTTATTGGTGTTTATAAAGGGTCTGATTTTAAAGACTCTCGAGATGTTTATGTGCCTTTGCAAACTTTAAAAACCATATACAATAAGGATGAGGTAACAACCATCACTTTTTTATTGAACGATATTAAAAGCAAAGAGGAGAGTGAGGCTCTTGAGAAAGAGATAAAAACAGTATTGGCAAAGAAACATAAATTTGACCCAAATGATTGGTCGGCAGCTTGGATATGGAATCGCTTAATGTCCTATCTTCAAATGCAAAAAGCAGAAAATGTGATAAATACTGCCATTTGGATCATTGGAATATTCACCCTATTAAGCGGTATTGTTGGTGTTAGTAATATTATGCTTATCACAGTAAAAGAGCGGACAAGAGAGTTTGGAATAAGAAAAGCTATAGGAGCATCTCCTTTCTCCATTTTACGGTTGGTTGTTGTGGAGAGTATTATCATTACCACATTTTTTGGTTACTTGGGTATGTTTGCTGGAATAGCAGCTACAGAGTGGCTAGATCGTACCATGGGAGAGAAAATTATGGATGCTGGGGCCTTTTCTAGAACCGTTTTTTTAGATCCATCGGTTGATATTAAAATAGCTATCCAAGCCACATTAACTTTAATTATAGCAGGTACTATCGCTGGCTTTGTTCCTGCCCGACGAGCTGTGAGAATAAAGCCTATTGAAGCACTAAATGCAAGATAAAGAGATATGAAATTTGACTTAAATAGTTGGGAAGAGATCTTTATCACCTTGTCTCGAAATAAATCCAGAAGCTTGCTAACTGCTTTTGGAGTGTTTTGGGGAATCTTTATGTTGCTTGTATTAATCGGTTTAGGAGGTGGGTTAAAACAAAGTATGGCCGCCAACTTCGAAGGTGCTAATGAGAATGCCAGCTTCATGATGTCTCGACGCACTAGCTTGGCTTACAAAGGATTTCAAAAGGGTAGAAGATGGAGCTTAGATAACTCTGATATTTATCGGTTAAAAGGTATAGAAGGAGTCTCTATTGTTTGTCCTGTACTTACTCAGTGGGGGGTAACTGTAGTGTACCAAGATCGTAAAAGTAATGTCTCCATGATGGGAACTGA
>JASLCM010000055.1 GCA_030151845.1 Bacteroides sp. | reverse complement strand
GCACAAGAGGAAATTTCCTCTTGTGCTACACTGTTTTAAACATCCATACAGTCAAATTGGTATCCAACTACATAGCCATTGGTAAATAGGAAGTAAACATACAAGAAGTATCCATCTTCCGATACACTTAATAGAACATCTCCTGTTCCATTTCCATTTTGAATATTTGGTTGTATGGCTTTTGCTCCATATTTATCCTTTTCACATTCCCAAACAACCGCTTTGGCTGTTTTAGCAGTTAGACTACCACTAAATAGCCCTTGCTCTGTAACATCTAACAACCAAACCTGATCTGCTTGTCCCCAGTTAAAGCTATTAACATGGTTTACAGCAGTAAATTTAGCCTTATTAAATTCTATAAAGTCTACAGCATTTTGAATGTAATTTCGATCAATCTCATCCAAGCTCGCTTTTACCTTATTGGTTCTACCATCTACCCAAGCAAAGGTATTGTCTGAGTAAGAGGCAACAAAATAATCACTCGTTACATCGGCCGAGGTATAAACAATATCGGCATTGGTAGTCCACCCTTTTGCTAAACCACTCATGGTTATTAACTCGGGTTCATTGGACTTCAGCTGACCGTTTGTTACAATCCATCTTGCAAATTTCTGAGTTGTTCCGGTATAGGTAGGCGCTGTAATAATCGCATTTCCATCTAAACTACCAGCTATTGATATTTTTCTACCTAAGGCTAAATCGGTATTCCAATCAATTAATAATTTAGGAGTATCTGCAACCGATTTTAAAGTCCATATCTTGAACGATCCTGCTCCTGGTGAAAGATTTGAGATTAAGATATTACCCGCTGCATCGGAGGTGTTGTAGAAGTTTATTAAATTACCTTTTACTGCACCTAAATTAACCTCTCCCTTCTTCGCTCCTGTTTTAGCATCGATGTAGATACTGTTTTCTCCTCGTGTATTTATAACTAAGTTTTCACCACTAAGGGCTATACCACCAGTAAGGTTGTCTACTCCTATTCCTAGATCTTGTTTCAACTGTTTTGCAAATAAGAGTTTAGCGCTTCCTTTACGAATACCGTAATCCAGTTTAGGAGGAACGTTTTTGATCACCTTGTAAGTCTGACTATTAACCCCATTATGAGCAGTAACCTTGAGTTCTACTTCTTGGTTGTAATCTAGTTTAACCTTTGTAGGGTCTGGCTCAATGGTAGCATGAGGAGATATTCTTATCTTAGCCAACTGAGCAGGAATATCTTCAAAGCTAACCAAAGAGATGGTCTTGTTTTTGTCATTAATAACCCCTGTTAAACCCGATTCAGGAAGCTCAAACTCCTCTATTTCACAAAGGTTATTTTTAGCAATTACCGCACGAACAATAAAATCATGCTTTTGCTTCCTTTGATCCACGATTTGAATGGTGTTCTCTTTGGTTAAATCCAAGTAAAGTAGTTTAGGGGTTACGGTTACGTTATCGTCCAAGTTTGCACGTACACGCATCTTAGATAACATCTCCGCAGTCACCTCATTCTGACTCTCTATTGGATAGTAAAACGGAATTTCTATTTCTATCTCTTTATTCTCATTAGGTACCCCAACAAATTCTCCAGTTCCATCTTCGAAAGATGCAGTAATACTGTTTATTCCACTTCTTGCCACTGAGGGAAGAAGTTCATCGGGCGATTGGCAACCAATAAAGAGTAGTGGGATCAAAAAGAGTAATGTATCCCTTAACCAATCTTTTCTTCTATTTATCTTATTTCCACTCATCATACTGTTCAATTTTAGAGTTATTAGCTAATTCACTATAAGGAACTGGCAGCACATAGGTCTTTTCAAGGAACTTACGATCTTCTAAGTCGCAATCTACATATGAATAGGTAGTTGTTCCTGCATTTTCTTCGATTTTTAAACCATGTACTCTATATCCTTTGTATTCCACATGAGCAAGTTTCCAGCGTCTCATGTCCCAATAAAGATGTCCTTCGTAGGAAAGTTCTATTTTACGCTCTTTACGAATGCTATTGAATAACTCTTTCCCTTTTAAATTATTTAAAGCAGGTAGTTTAACTCTTGCTCTTACTGCATTGATATCTTCTAGTGCTAAACTATTTTTACCCATTTGGTACAAAGCTTCTGCTCTGTTTAAATAGACCTCTGCTAAACGAATTTCTACCCATGTTTGCGTACTCTCATAGCTCACGATATCTGTATGCTCTTCGTTCATTAACTTTCTTAAGTAGTAACCTGTTGTAGTTCTCCCCTTAGCATAGGTATCTTCACGATATCCCATATAACGACCAAACTTGCCATCTCCCGAGTTTTGCATTACGTTACCTTTCCATGTTGCACCGTTGTAAACAATTGTGGCATGAAACCTCGGTTCTAGCTGTTCGTATGGCGGACGTTGAGTTGTTCCCTCCTCTGTGTGCCAAGCCGACCAATCGGGATAACCACCATCTTTTAGTTCATAGCTTTCCACCATCTCTTGGGTTGGTGTACCACTACCACCTTCATTCTCTATCTCTCCAAAAGGAACATAATGACGATCAAACCTATGGTTTGGACCTTTTTGTGCATAATTGTACTCAAGGATCGATTCTGAGTTACCCCCCTTCCATGCATCTGCATAGTTAGAAGTTAAGCTGTACTTACCAGAATCTATTACTTTATCTGCAGCCTCTTTGGCAGCTTCCCAACGCTCGGCATAGAGCATTGCTCTCGACTTTAAAGCTAAAGCAGCATACTTGGTTATTCTTCCGCTGTTATTCGCATCCCAGACTTCAGGAAGAACTGAGGCTGCAAAATCTAAATCTTCGGCAATAAAATCCCAAGTTTCATCGGCAGTAGATCGTTCTTTATCTTTCACAAGATCCATGTTTCTATAAAGAATTACCCCTCCATGCCTCTTAGCCAATTGGAAGTAAAGAAAAGCTCTAAAGAAACGAACCTGACCTTCGAATAACTCGTTCTTCTCGGCGGGTAACTTCGAAAAGTTTTCCAACCCAACTAAGAACTCATTAACACGACGAATTCGCTCATAGGTTTGTTTCCACACCCCCAACATATTTCCCGAGGGACTCATCATCTCTGGTGTAAAAAGATAGAGGTTACAATCACCAGCTCTACTACCAGGAACATAAGAACCATACTTCATGGTCTCTGTTAGCCCCTCTGTTAAGTTACCATTGAACTGATCATTACCAAACTGACTGTATCTATCCAAGTAGGCATAGAAGGTGTTGGAGTAAAGCGTAACATTTTTCTCGCTCTGCCATACCAATTTATCCGAAATACTATCTTTGGGTGTTGTATCTAGGAAGCTATCGCATCCCATAAACACCAAAGGTAATATGGCAGCTAATAATATTTTATTTATTGTTGTTTTCATAGCACTGATTTAAAAAGTTAGTTTAAGACCTCCCGAAAAGATTCGCTGTTGAGGATAATACCCATTAGATACACCTGGCTGTTCAGGGTCAATGTTGTATTTATTAAGCTTACTAAAGGTAAGTAAGTTTTGTCCCTCTACATAAAATCTAAGCTCTTGAGCACCCATACCTTTTGTTATATGCTTTGGTAAGGTGTAACCTATTTGAAGGTTCTTTAAACGTAGGTAGTTCCCGTTTCTGTACCAGAAAGTTGAAGAGAAAGCGTTGTTTGAGCTCGCACTAACTACTGCTAAACGAGGAAACTCTCCATTGGGATTCTCTGGTGTCCATGATCTTTCAAGAAGATATCTTGGTGAGTTACCCGCATGATAGAAAGGTTTAGTAAGTGAAGTATTGTCCAT
>JASLCM010000228.1 GCA_030151845.1 Bacteroides sp. | reverse complement strand
CCGGAATCTGTAACAGCCTTCATCACTTTTTTCCGAATTGTTTTTGCGTCATCTTTTAGATAAATACAGTTACCTTCCGATTTACCCATTTTTCCAGAGCCATCTAACCCTGGTATTTTTATAGCCTTATCTGAAAAAGCGAAAGATTCAGGATTAGGAAACAACTCCACATTATAGGTCGAGTTAAAACGTTTTCCAAACTTCCTAGCCATCTCCATGTTTTGCTCTTGATCCTTACCTACAGGAACCTTTACTGCACGATGAATTAAGATATCGGCAGCCATTAACGTAGGATAAGTTAATAACCCTGCATTTACATTGTTTGGCTGCTTCCTGGCTTTCTCTTTAAAAGTAGTTGTACGCTGAAGCTCTCCGAGGTAAGCATTCATATTTAGATAAAGATAAAGCTCTAAAACCTCTTTAACGTCGCTTTGAACGTATATAGTTGCTACTTCTGGATCCAAACCACAAGCTAAATACTCAGCCAAAATGGTACGTGTACTAGTAATAATATCTTCAGGATTAGGATGCGTAGTTAACGAGTGCCAATCTGCTATAAAGAAATAACAATTATACTCATGCTGCATCTTCAAGAAGCTCTTCACTGCACCAAAATAGTTCCCTAAATGTAGATTTCCAGTAGGACGAATTCCACTTACAACAGTTTCCATAAATATTTTTTTATTTCTGCAAACTTACAAAAAACTTTTAAAGAACTTTGCGTTAATCTGATTTATGTATTTACTTTGCAAAAACTTAAAAGAAAAATGAAGTATAGAAATAAGAGTTGGTCAAGTTCACCTAGCCCACAATGTGAAAAAGTGGTCTTAGGTTATTCCCTTCTCTTTTATTTTATAAATTGAATGCGTTATCTCTCATCGAGTAACGCATTTTTTTTGTACATACTCATAACATACTATTAATACTACGAGGAAGAATGGAAAAGAAAATTAAAAAAGTATTAGTCTTAGGTTCTGGTGCACTTAAGATTGGTCAAGCAGGTGAGTTTGACTACTCAGGTTCCCAAGCATTAAAAGCATTGCGTGAAGAGGGAATCTACTCAATTCTTGTAAACCCTAACATCGCTACAATTCAGACATCGGAGGGTGTAGCCGATCAGGTTTATTTTTTACCTGTTACCACTTACTTTGTAGAGGAGATTATCAAGAAAGAGCGCCCAGATGGCATATTGCTTGCTTTTGGTGGACAAACTGCACTTAATTGTGGAGCAGAACTTTACGAGCAAGGTATTTTAGAGAAATACAATGTTGAGGTTCTTGGTACCTCTGTCGATGCTATAATGAACACAGAAGACAGAGATCTATTTGTTAAAAAACTAAACGAAATAGAGGTAAAAACTCCTATTAGCAAGGCAGTAGAGAATATGCAAGAAGCGTTAGAGGCTGCTAGAAAAATAGGATATCCAGTCATGGTGCGTTCTGCTTACTCTTTAGGAGGATTAGGAAGTGGAATCTGTAAAGATGAAACAGAGTTTAAGAAGTTAGCTGAAAGTGCTTTTTCTTTCTCAAAGCAGATATTAATAGAGGAGTCACTAAAGGGTTGGAAAGAGATAGAGTTTGAGGTGATTCGAGATGCTAAAAACCGCTGCTTTACGGTAGCTAGTATGGAGAACTTTGACCCTCTAGGTATTCATACCGGAGAGTCTATTGTAGTTGCCCCTACCTGCTCTTTGGATGAAAAAGAGTTGGGACTTTTAAAAGAGGTGGCAGTAAAGTGTATTAAACACCTTAATATTATTGGAGAGTGTAATATTCAGTATGCATTTAATTCAGAAACTGACGATTATAGAGTTATCGAAGTAAATGCTCGCCTAAGTCGCTCTTCTGCATTAGCATCCAAAGCTACTGGCTATCCACTGGCCTTTGTTGCTGCAAAAATAGCTCTAGGCTACACATTGGATCAAATAGGTGAAATGGGTACACCAAACTCTGCCTACGATGCGCCAGAATTAGATTACTACATTTGTAAGATTCCTCGTTGGGACCTCACTAAGTTCGAAGGTGTCTCCCGCGAGATTGGTTCAAGCATGAAATCGGTTGGTGAAATTATGGCTATTGGCAAAAGCTTCGAAGAGGTTATTCAGAAAGGCCTCCGAATGATAGGTCAAGGCATGCACGGATTTGTGGGTAACAGTAATGTTAAGTTTACTGATTTAGATAAAGAGTTAGCAAATCCTACCGATTTACGTGTTTTTGCTATTGCAGAGGCGATGGAAAAGGGCTATACAATTGAGCGCTTACATGAACTTACCAAGATTAACGAATGGTTCTTAGGCAAGCTTCAAAACATCGTTAACTATAAGAAACAATTGGCTACCTATACTGATGTGGAGAGTATTCCTGCAACAGTTCTTCGTGAGGCCAAACGTTTAGGCTTTTCCGACTTCCAAATTGCCCGTTTTGTACTCAATCCAAAAGGTAATATGGAAAAAGAGAGCCTACTTATTCGTGAACGTAGAAAAGAGCTGGGCATCTTACCTGCGGTAAAACGAATTAACACAATTGCATCGGAACATCCTGACTTAACCAACTACTTATACATGACCTATGGTGAGGAGGGATATGATGTTCCTTATTATAAACACGATAAAGCAGTTGTTGTGCTTGGTTCTGGAGCCTACCGAATTGGAAGTTCTGTAGAATTTGATTGGTGCTCTGTGAACACTGTAAAAACGGCTAGAAAACTGGGTTATAAATCGATTATGATCAATTACAACCCAGAAACGGTATCTACCGACTACGATGAGTGTGACCGACTTTACTTTGACGAACTCTCTTTTGAACGTGTTCTTGATGTTATTGACTTAGAGTCTCCCAAAGGGGTGATTGTCTCTGTTGGTGGGCAAATTCCCAACAATATGGCGATGAAGCTACACAGACAAGACATTCCTGTTCTTGGAACTTCTCCACTTTGTATTGACAGGGCTGAAAATAGAAATAAATTCTCAGCCATGCTCGACGCTCTTGATATAGACCAACCTGCTTGGCAAGAGTTAACCAGCTTAGAGGATGTTAAAGGCTTTGTGGATAAGGTGGGCTTCCCAGTTCTTGTTCGCCCCTCCTACGTCTTATCTGGAGCTGCAATGAATGTTTGTTACGATAACGAACAACTAGAAAACTTCTTAAAAATGGCTGCAGATGTCTCCAAAGAGTTCCCTGTAGTAGTTTCACAGTTCTTACAAAATGCAAAAGAGATTGAGTTTGATGCTGTTGCAGATAATGGGGAAATTGTTGAGTATGCCATATCCGAGCATGTAGAGTTTGCTGGAGTTCACTCTGGAGATGCAACTCTTGTCTTCCCTGCTCAGAAAATATATTTCGAAACAGCTAGAAGAATTAAGAGAATTTGCCGCAAGATAGCCAGAGAGCTTAATATTTCTGGTCCATTCAACATCCAATTTTTAGCTAGAAACAACGAGGTAAAAGTGATAGAGTGTAATCTTCGCGCCTCTAGAAGCTTTCCATTTGTATCCAAAGTTCTAAAAAGAAACTTTATCGATACAGCGACCCGTATCATGCTAGATGCTCCATACAGCAAACCCGACAAATCGGCTTTTGATATCGACTGGATTGGAGTTAAGGCATCGCAGTTCTCTTTCTCTAGACTACACAATGCAGACCCTGTACTCGGAGTAGATATGGCTTCTACTGGAGAGGTTGGATGCCTTGGTGATAGTATTTCAGAGGCCTTATTAAATGCTATGATAGCTATTGGTTTTACCATTCCGCAGAAAAGCGTAATGTTCTCTTCTGGAGCAGCAAAATCTAAAGTAGATTTACTTGATGCAAGTAGAAGACTCTTTCAGAAAGGGTATAAGATTTATGGAACTGCAGGAACTGCAAAATTTCTCAATGAGAATGGAATAGAAGCTGAAACTGTATTGTGGCCAGATGAACATCCTGATGAAGAAAACAATGTCCTAACCCTAATAGCAGCACATCGCTTTGACTTAATTGTAAACATCCCTAAAAACTTAAGCAAGCGAGAACTTACCAATGGGTACCGCATACGTAGAGCTGCGATAGATCACAACACACCTTTAATTACTAACGCTAGATTGGCTAGTGCTTTTATTGAAGCTTTCTGTGAATTAGATCTAAAAGACATTCAAATTAAAAGCTGGCAAGAGTATTAAAGCTTGCTGATATAAAAAACAGAGGGGATTCAATATTGAATCCCCTCTGTTTTTACTAGGCATGGTCAGGACAACTGTGCTCCCCGTGAGAAGCACACCCCTCACCCGAGTCAGTAATC
>JASLCM010000208.1 GCA_030151845.1 Bacteroides sp. | reverse complement strand
ATGTTTAAAGTCGATATTAAATAAATGGAGGAGTTGAAAACCTGTTTTAATACCTACGTTTACTTTTTTATTGTTGACTCTTGGATTGATAGGGCGTTGTGCGAGCATGCTTCCCATGCCTATAAGGACAACTAATAAGAGTAAGGCTCTTTTCATTTTTTCTTCTTTTTAACAGACCATCCAAATTTACCAATTAACTTTCCTAAATCAAAGTAATTTCCATGCAGGTATACTAGTGGGTTTGATTTAGCCAATTCAAACTTACCTGTTTCTTTATTTAAGTACTTCTCATCGGCCTGAACATTCACCACACGAGCAATAAACATGTGATGGGAGCCAAGTGGAATTACCTGCTCAACTTTACATTCAATAGCTAGGGGAGACTCCTCAACAACAGGAGCTTTTACAAGATGACCTGGTGAGGGAGTGAGCTTCATCTCTTTAAACTTATTGAACTTAGCACCCGATTTAACCCCACACCAGTCGGTTGCATAGGCCAATTCCTTTGTTGTTAGGTTAATAACAAACTCACCACTCTCTTTTATTAATTTGTATGAGTATCTCTCAGGACGTACCGATATATAACACATGGGCGGATTAGTACATAAGGTACCAACCCATGCCACTGTTATTAAGTTGTAATTACTAGGAGTATCGCCGCATCCTACTAGAACAGCAGGGATTGGGTAGACTAAAGTTCCTGGCTTCCAATTTTGTTTCATTGTTTAAATAATCTCAATGTCCTCTTTTGTTTGCTCACGTTCACAATAGTGGCATTTAAGTGTACACTGCTCTTTGTCTATAACATGGAGTAAAGGCTGCATAGGCTCATTGTTACTAATGCACTTAGGGTTGGCGCACTTCACAATACCCTTTAAATCGTCTGGCATAGCCACTTCGCGTTTCTCTACCACCTCATAATCACGTATGAGATTCAATTTAACATGAGGAGCAACAACAGATATTCGGTTTATCTCTTCGTCACAAAAGAACTTATCTGCTATTTTAATGATTCCCTTTTTTCCTAATCGTTTACTTTCAAGGTTAAAACCAATGGTTATGTTGTTATCCATCTCTCTTACTCCTAATAAGGAGACCACTTCAAACAGTTTATCAGATGGGATATGATCAATAACGGTACCATCTTTAAGTGCTGCAACTTGTAGCTCTTTTTTTATCACTTTTTTCATTCTAAATCCTTTTTAACGTCGTCTAATGTTATTCCTAATGCATCACATAAAATAGCCTGTCTTGCGTAAAGACCATTTTGTGCTTGTTGAAAATAATATGCTTTAGGGTTGTCATCTACATCAGTAGCAATCTCATTGACCCTTGGGAGGGGATGTAGCACCTTAAGATTGGGTTTAGAGTTGGCAAGCATAGAGTTGCGTAAAATATATACGTTTTTTACACGCTCAAACTCTAAAAGATCGGTAAAACGTTCACTTTGGATCCGTGTCATATAGAGGATATCTACACTAGAGATAACCTCATCGTCGAATTCTTTGTGCTCAAAGTAACTAATACCATTTTTCTCACAGTACATTTTATACTCTTTAGGCATCTTTAATTCATCAGGAGCCACAAAGTGGAATGTTGGGTTAAAATGGCGCATGGCCATAAGCAAGGAGTGTACCGTTCTTCCATTTTTTAAATCTCCTACCAGTGCAATATGTAGGTTGTCTAGCGTACCTTGCGTCTTGTAAATGGAGTAAAGATCCAACATGGTTTGTGAGGGGTGTTGGTTGGCTCCATCGCCGGCGTTTACAATAGGAGTGGGGGCTATCTCTGCAGCATACCTAGCAGCTCCCTCTAGAAAATGTCGCATAACAATAATGTCGGCATAGTTGCTTACCATCATTATTGTATCTTTTAGGCTCTCTCCCTTTGCAGAACTAGTTGCCTTGGGGTCTGTAAAACCAATAACACGTGCACCTAACCGGTTGGCTGCAGTCTCAAAGCTTAAACGAGTTCGAGTGGAGGGTTCAAAAAAAAGTGTTGCAACAACTTTATTCTTTAGCAGATGCCTGTTTGGATGTAGTTCAAACTGCTTAGCCATTTCTAGAAGGTAGAGTAGTTGATCTCTGGAGTGGTCGGCTAAGGTAACCAAGCTTCTGTTTTCCATACTGTTATCCATTTTGTTAATTTTATTTAACTATGGAATGTAAAGTTATGAAAAAAAAGTGTTTTTCAACCATTAAATCTCTTTAAGTTTAGTTATAAACTAACACGAAGCTTTGTATTTCTTTTGTTAAACAAAAACTTTTATCCTAATTTTGCCTAGCCTTATTTATAAGGTAGAATGAAATAGAAATTTAATACCCCACGAATGAAGAAACTAATCATATTTCTTTGGACACTTTTCTTTATAGGTGTTGCTGCTTGCTTTGTTGTTTTCTACTCTATATCAAAAGGGTGGATTGGCTATATGCCACCTGCCGAAAACTTAGAGAATCCCGACTATAAATTTGCCACTCAAATTATATCTGAAGATAATGAGGTATTAGGAACTTGGTCTTTGAGTAAGGAGAACCGAGTTTATGCCAGTTATCACGAACTTTCTCCTAGTTTAATCCAGGCCCTTATTGCAACAGAAGATGTGCGGTTTAGCTCTCACTCGGGAATAGACATTAAAGCACTGTTTCGTGCTATAGTGAAGCGAGGGGTCCTAATGCAGAAAAATGCAGGTGGAGGAAGTACCATTACACAGCAGCTTTCTAAACTTTTATACTCTCCTGGGGCAGGAAACACAATGGAACGCCTTTTACAAAAACCCATAGAGTGGGTAATTGCTGTAAAACTAGAAAAATACTATACGAAAGAGGAGATCCTAACTTTATATTTAAATAAGTTTGACTTCTTAAATAACGCTGTAGGTATTAAAACGGCGGCATATACCTATTTTGGAGTAGAACCTAATGCCCTATCCATAGAGGAAGCTGCCACCCTAGTGGGAATGTGTAAGAACCCCTCATTATATAATCCTGTTCGTTTTAATGAACGTTCTAAAGGGAGGAGAAATGTGGTTTTATCGCAGATGAAAAAGGCGGGTTATCTATCTAGCCAAGCTTGTGATTCTTTGCAAAACCTTCCCCTTACCTTACGTTATCACCGAGTAGACCACAAAGAGGGATTGGCTACCTATTTTAGGGAGTATTTGCGTAGAGTGATGACGGCTAAAGAGCCGATAAAAAGTAATTATAGAGGGTGGCAGAAGCAGAAGTTTTATGAAGACTCTATAGCATGGAGAGAAGATCCTCTCTTTGGATGGTGTGAGAAAAATACCAAAAGCGATGGTAAAAACTATAGCATTTATACCGATGGTTTAAAAATATATACAACAATCAACTCTAAGATGCAACAGTATGCAGAGCAGGCTGTAGAAGAGCATGTGGGTGACTATTTACAAACAGCCTTCTTTAAAGAGAAGAAAGGACGTAAAAAAGCTCCATTTTCTAATCAGCTTACTCAAGAGGAGGTAGATCAAATCCTCTCTCGTGCTATACGGCAAACTGAGCGTTACCGATTAATGAAGAAAGACGGAGCAACCGAGGCAGAGATAGATAAAGCATTCAATACCCCTCAAGAGATGTCTGTTTTTACTTGGCATGGAGAGCGGGATACTGTATTAACACCGTTAGACTCTATTCGTTACTACAAACACTTCTTGCGTGCAGGTTTTATGTCGATGGATCCTTACAATGGGCATGTTAAAGCCTATGTGGGTGGACCTAATTATACCTATTTTCAATACGATATGGCAATGGATGGAAGAAGACAGGTTGGATCTACAATCAAACCATTCTTGTATGCTCTGGCTATGGAAAATGGATTTACACCTTGTGATCAGGTTCGCAACGTAGAGCAAACCCTCATCGATGAGAATGGGAAACCCTGGTCACCTCGAAACAGTACGCGCGGACCTTATGGAGAGAGGGTATCTCTCAAGTGGGGATTGGCTAACTCTAAAAACTGGATATCGGCCTACTAAATGGGTAAATTAAACCCATATGCTTTGGTTCGACTGATACATAATTTTGGTGTACTCAACCAAGAGATAGATCCAACCATATCTTTAGCATTAGGTCCATGCGAAATTTCCGTGGGGGAAATGGTTAGTGCATATACAGCTTTTGCAAACAAAGGCATACGTGTAGCTCCTCTATTTGTTACCCGCATAGAAGATAATGAAGGGAATGTGATTTCAAACTTCTCTCCGCAAATGCAGGAGGTTATTAGTGCACGAAGTGCCTATCAAATGCTTTACATGCTTCAGGCAGTAATTAATGAAGGAACAGGAGGCCGTGTTCGTCGCTATGGCTTTACAGGAGATACAGGAGGAAAGACTGGAACAACCAATCGGAACTCCGACGGATGGTTTATGGGATTCACACCAGCCTTGGTCTCTGGAGTTTGGGTTGGGGGCGAAGAACGAGATATTCACTTCGATACTATGTTCCATGGACAAGGTGCTGCTATGGCGCTGCCCATTTGGACAAAGTACATGAAAAAAGTATATGGTGATAAAGAGTTGGGATACGATATTACCGAAAAATTCGAATTCCCAGAAGAGTTTGATCCTTGTGGAACAGGCTCTATTGTAGAAGAGGATACGCAGACACCATCAGTGGGAATTGACGACCTTTTCAAATAAGTTATGACCCCAAAAGAACCTAACTTTTATGTTTTAGGACTAGGAAGTAATTTCCTACCCGAGCAAAACTTAATGCAGGGTAGGAAAGCACTACTGTCTCGTTATAACACCATTCGCTTTAGTACGGTCGAAGAGACCACTCCTGTTGGTGTGAAGCTTAAAAATGTACCTAATTATTGGAATCAGCTTGCCTTTTTGTACACCTCGGATCCATTGAATGAGGTGATAAGAGTAGGTAAAGAGATAGAAAAGAGCGTAGGTAGAACAAAAGAGAAGCAGCTGTTGGGTTTGGTCCCTTTGGATATAGATGTGATTGGTTACGAAGATCAAATATTGAAGCCAGAGGACTGGAACAGACCCGATGTACAGCGAGCACTAAAAGAACTTAAAGAAAAAGAGAATATATGAGATTTTTAGGATTAATACCTGCTAGGTATGCATCTACTCGTTTTCCAGGAAAACCACTAGCAATGTTAGGAGGTAAACCTGTTATACAGCGTGTTTATGAACAGGCTTCACAAATCTTAGATCATGTTTGTGTAGCCACAGATGATGAACGGATATTTCAAGCTGTGACTAGCTTTGGAGGAAAGGTTGTAATGACCTCTCCCAACCATCAAAGTGGAACCGATCGTTGTTTTGAAGCCTATACCAAGGTAGGAAAAGAGTTTGATGTGGTGGTAAATATTCAAGGCGATGAACCTTTTATTCAACCCTCTCAATTAAAAACAATACAGGCCTGTTTTCAAGATCAAACAGCAGATATTGCAACCCTTGTAAAGCCCTTCGATTCAGGTTCACCTTTTTCAGATCTACAAAATCCCAACTCTCCCAAGGTAGTGGTAGATCAAGCGTGGAATGCGCTTTACTTTAGTAGATCCGTTATACCCTACTTACGCAATATACCTCAAGATAAGTGGTTGGAAACCCATACTTTTTATAAGCATATCGGACTCTATGCCTATCGAACTCAGGTTTTGAAAGAGATTACTCAGTTGCCACAATCAACACTCGAAAAAGCGGAGTCTTTGGAGCAGTTGAGATGGTTAGAAAATGGTTATAAAATAAAGGTGGGCATCACTCAAGTAGAAACAATAGGTATAGACACCCCAGAAGATTTAAAACGCGCTGAATTATTTTTATCAGCACAATAAACAGCATCCTCATTAATGAATAGAACGATACAGCCTCCCATTCAAGAAATAAATAAGTTAAAAATAACCCTTCCTCAGCACACTGTTTTAACCAATGGTATTCCCTTACATATCATAAATGCAGGTACACAAGAGGTTGTACGTTTAGACTTCCTGTTTAAAGGTGGTAGTTGGCATCAACAGAAACCTTTGCAAGCCCTTTTTACCAATCGCATGTTGCGTGAAGGAACAAACTCTTATAGCTACCAAGAATTAGCAGAAGAGTTCGATTTTTATGGTGCCTGGTTAGAGCTCTCCAGTAGTGCCGAGTATGCTTATGTAAGCCTATACTCTTTAAGTAAGTTTTTTGAGCAAACACTTAGTCTGCTTCGATCAATTATTGTTGAACCAACTTTTCCAGAAGAGCACCTTCGTAAGATTGTAAAAAATAGTACCGAGCAGTTTCTGGTGAATCAAAACAGAGTAGACTTTATCTCTCATCGTGCATTTCTTCGAACCATGTATGGAGACCAACACCCTTGTGGTAAACTGGTCGAAAAAGAGGATTACCTGGCCATTCAATCTGCCGATCTAAAGGATTTTCATCGGCGTCACTATCACTCCGATAATTGCGTAATCTTCTTATCAGGTAAAATAGGAACGAAAGAGACAGACTTAGTCAATCACTACTTTGGAGAATCCTCCTTTGGAAAGACACATGCTGAGCCCAAGAAACTTCTATTTCCCATTCAAACAGCAACAGAGAAAAGAGTTCATGTTGCCCGTGGAGGAAGCTGTCAGCAAGCTTTAACGATGGGTAAATTTATTGTAGGGAGAAAGCATCCAGACTTTTTATATACCCGCGTTTTAAACACTTTGCTTGGTGGATACTTTGGTAGCCGATTAATGAGTAATATACGAGAAGACAAAGGATATACCTATGGTATAGGTTCAAACCTGCTTCACTATCCAGATAGTAGCCTGTTAACCATTAGCTGTGAGTCCGATCCAAGTTTTACAGAAAAAGTTATCCAGGAAATATATACCGAAATCGACCGCCTACAAAATGACTTGGTGGGAGAGGAGGAGCTTCGTATGGTAAAAAACTACATGCTGGGCGAACTCTCACGAAACCTTGAGTCGGCTTTCTCGATAGCTGAGGCATGGATGTTTAAATATACCTCCGAATTGCCTGAAGACTATTTTAACCGCTCTCTACAGGCCATTAAAAGTTGTGATTCTGGAAAAATAAGAGAATTAGCCCAACAACTAATTTGTAAAGAGAGTTTAAAAGAGGTAATAGCAGGTAAAAAAACTGTAGAATAAATTACATCTTATTTCATTATTGAAGATTAATTATATCTTTGCTTCGATGAGAAAACTTGTAACACGAATTTAATCATATGAAACACCTATATATAGTAGCAATTACACTCCTTCTATCTATTAGCGCACTCAGTGCCCAGTCCAAACCCAACTTTTTAGATAGAGTAAAAGGAGTCTTTTCCACCGAGGTAAAAATTGGAACATATACGTTTAAAGATGGCTCGCTCTATACCGGAGATTTAAAGAGAAGAAAACCCCATGGAATGGGTAAGACCGTTTTTAAGAATGGAGACACCTATGAGGGAGAGTATTTTAAAGGATTACGACACGGATACGGAGTGCTTAACTATGCAGATGGTGAACGCTACGAAGGAAATTGGGAGAATGACTTAAAACATGGAAAAGGAATTTACTACTTCGTAAATAACAACAGATACAGTGGAGAGTGGAATAGAAACCACCAACATGGAGAAGGAACTATGTATTATCACAATGGTGATGTTTACGAAGGAAACTGGGTAGATGATAAAAGAGAGGGTGTGGGAACCTATCGATGGGCCAATGGTGGCTCCTATGTAGGGCAATGGAAGAATGATAAAAAATGTGGAGATGGCATCATCCACTGGAGTGACGGATGTGTTTACGATGGTGAGTGGAAGGAAGATACACGAAACGGTAAAGGATCCTTTACCTATATTAACGGTGATAAATACGAAGGTGGATGGATTAACGATGTTCAAGAAGGTAGAGGTATCTACACCTTTAATACGGGTGATAAATACATAGGAGATTACATCAATGGTGAGCGAACTGGAGAGGGAGTTTACTATTATGCCAATAAAGATGTTTATAAAGGAGAGTTTAAAAACGGACTTCAAGATGGAAAGGGAACATTTGAGTGGGCCAACGGAGCTAAATACGTAGGAGATTGGAAAGACAATATCCGTGAAGGAAAAGGTTCTTATACTTGGAGCAACGGAGATCTTTATGAGGGAGAGTGGAAAGAGAATGAGCCCAACGGTAAAGGAAAGCTAACCCTGGCAAACGGTACAGTATATACAGGAGATTTTGTTAATGGAGTAGAAGATGGTGAGGGAGTCCTTATCGACAAAGATGGAAAACGTTATGAAGGAACCTTTAGTAAAGGAAAAAAACATGGAGAATTTAAAGAGTACGATGAAGAGGGAAACTTTATTAAAAATATAACTTTTCGATACGACATTATAAAGTAAAACAACCAATAGCATATAATAAAAGGCACTGCTTAAGCAGTGCCTTTTATATGTTAAGTGTGCAAGATATACATTACTCTAAATCCAAAGGGTAGCTATCAAAAGCATAAAGAAGAGTACTTAAATAACGCTCTCCAGTATCGGGAAGAATTACAACAATTAATTTGTCTCTATTCTCCTCCTTTTTAGCCAACTCCTTAG
>JASLCM010000206.1 GCA_030151845.1 Bacteroides sp. | reverse complement strand
ATGGTAGCAAGCAGGTTGTCTTTATCCTTTACCCTACTTTCTACAGTGGCAAATTGCTTTACTTTAAAAACACCTTGAGTTAAAGTTCCTGTCTTATCAAATCCAATACTTTTTATTTTAGTAAGTAACTCTAAATAGTTTGCCCCCTTAAAGAGAATACCATGTCGAGATGCTGCTCCTATCCCTCCATAAAAGCCTAATGGTATTGAGATAACCAGAGCACACGGACAAGAGATAACTAAGAAAACTAACCCCCGATAAAGCCAATTAGCAAACTGATAATCGGCTACAAAAAACCATGGAAGTAAAACGATAGCTACAGCTAAAAAGAAGACAATAGGAGTATATACTTTTGCAAATCTACGGATAAACAACTCTGTTTTAGCTTTGCGAGAAGTTGCTTCTTCCACTAAATGTAAAATTTTGGATAACGAACTATCGGTGTAACTCTTCGTTACTCTTAATTCGATTACTCTATCAAGGTTAATCATCCCTGCTAGCACCTCCTCTCCTAGATCTATTGACCTTGGTACACTCTCTCCGGTTAGGGCGGATGTATCGAAGCTTCCTCCACCCATCAATAGCTCTCCATCTAGAGGTACACGTTCCCCTACACGAACAACCAGAACATCTCCAATCTTGACCTCACTCGGTTCCACTTCTACAAACTCTTCATCCCTCTTAACCGTAGCAACAAGAGAGCGAACATCTAATAACTCCTGTATGTTCGTACGCGCTCTATCTACTGCATGATGTTGAAAGAGTTCACCTACATAATAAAAGAGCATAACGGCTACAGCTTCTGGATATTCTCCTATTGCAATAGCTCCAATTGTAGCTACACTCATCAATGTAAACTCATTGAAAAAATCAGCTTTTAGGATAGCTTTCCATGCTTCATTTAAAACAGTGAGACCTACAAATAAATATCCTATGAGATAAGGCACTAGAAAATAGAGCAGCGGAGTCTGCACCTTATATTGTAAAATTAAACCTATACAAAGAAATAGTGCAGCACATATTCCTTTCCAATAGCTTGTTGATTCAGTTGTACTCGCATTACAACCGCAACTAGATGCATTGTTGCATTGAGTATTTGGATTTTGTTTCATCTTTCTATCTTTTATGACTCAAAGATAGTCTTTTTTACATGCAACTAGGTTGCATGCTTTTTATTGCAGCGACTACAACACCCTTTCAGTACAAAGTTTGCACTAGAGATAGTAAAACCTGGAGGTAAAGATACACTAGGAATTGGAATACTCTCTAAACAATAGGTTTTAAGACATGCATTACAGTAAAAATGAACGTGTAAATCGTTCCAAGCGCATTTACACTCTTCACTACAAACCGAATACTTCACTGAGCCAGTCCCATCATCTATGCTATGAATTAGATGCTTATCATGAAAAATAACCAAGGTTCTATACAGGGTAGAACGATCTACTGTATCCAAGCTATTTTCTAGATCAGACAGACTAAAAGCTCGACGAAATTTCAGCATCTCTCTTAAAATAAGTAGACGCACTGCAGTAGGCACTATTTTTCGAGCTTCTAGCCTCTCTTCCAACTCTTTCATCTTTTATTATTTAGAATTGTTATTAACAAGAACAACAAGTATATCCTTTTCTATCCAAAAATGAAAGCAGATTCAAATATAATATGTAATTTTAATTGATTAAAAATCGATTATCATGATACAGCAAAGAGTTCTCCTCTATCTTTTACTTCTTTCAACCATTGCTTGCAACTCCAATCAGCAGACTCAAAATTTTATCGTGGGCACGTATACGAACCAAGATAGTTATGGAATTTATACGCTAGGTTTAAATGAAAAAAATGGAAGACTATTTTTAAGAGATTCTATAAGAAGCTCAAATCCCTCATTCTTAATTTATGAGGAAAAAAACAACAAAGTATACGCTGTTAATGAGTCATCTTTCGAGTCGGCTCAAGTTGAGGCTTTTACTTACCACTCAGCGAATGGTTCTCTCAAAAAAAATGATTCTATTCTTACCCGAGGAAGTGATCCTTGCCATCTTTGTCTATTAAACAATAACTTATTTGCTTCTAATTACAGCAGCGGTTCACTCACACAAATACCACTCAACGAAAAAGGACTATTCATAGGAGAGGCCTATCTTACTACCTTTTCTGGTTCTGGGTTGCACCCACAACGCCAGAAACAGTCCCATATTCATTCTGCAACGGCTATTCCACAAACAAATTCTATTTTAGTATGCGATTTGGGGACAGACTCTATCCACTCTCTTTTTATAGATTCCGCCAACAATCTAACTTCTTATGCTAGCTTTGCTACAGAGCAGGGAAGTGGACCTAGACATCTTGTTTTTTCTCCAAATGCAGAGAATCACCTTTATGGTATTAACGAACTGAATGGAAAAGTTGTTTTCTATAAACAAAATGGGGGAATATTAACTAGCCACCAGGAGTTAATTGCAGATACACTTCAAGCTGCAGGAAGTGCTGCTATAAAAGTTTCTCCTAAAGGAGATTTTCTATATTGCAGTAACCGGTTAAAAGGAGATGGTATTGCTATTTTTAGCATAGATAAAAATACAGGAAGCCTAACTAAAGTAGGCTATCAACTAACAGGGAAGCATCCAAGAGATTTCTCTATCACTCCTTCTGGCAAGTTTCTACTGGTTGCATGTAGGGACGATAATAGGATAGAGGTATATCGAAGAGACAAAAGAAAAGGAACACTAACCTTGGTATCGAAACAGCGGATCAGTATGCCTACTTGCATCTGCTTCGTTCCTTAATTATACGTTATCAGAACTCCTCCATCGGATGAAGCATATTTTACTAAAAGGTTTTGAATAAACTCTCCTGCCTCTTTTAATCCTGACTTCCCACTGTATCCATTGACTAGTGCTAGAATTTGTTTTGTCTCTGGTGTCATCTTTGTACGCTCTTCATCACTTGTTGGAGTACCAATGCCTCCCAACTCGTCACGATAAACAGGTAGACCTTCTATATTTAAACTTCCTCTCCCAATGGCAGTGAATGGCTCTCCAGCCTCACCCACTCCTAAGATTAACCGATTTCCTTTTATTTGATCGGCATCAAAGCCACCAATAGAATAGCCTGTTTCTATTGAAACATAATTTATCAAATCAACAAGTGTATCGATCTGATAAAGCTCCTTGCCTTGAATGATTCTACGACGCAAGGCTTCTGCTGATGGGCGATATCGGTTGGGATCTTTACCTAACTTCTTATATACCTCACGTGTAGCATCAATCGTTGGTAGATGTCGGATGTCTTTTAATTCTAACTCCTTCTTCAGTCTTTCACAAAGTAGATTTATCTCATCCCATAAAGGTTGTGAAAATAGGGAGTTCTTAACATTGGCCAATACAGCTACACCGGCAAAGTTTGGGCAAACTGCTTTTATTTGTTCTGAAACTTCTATTTGTAACATATTCTACTCTTTTAACATTATTCCTGAAAGTATTCTACCAGATTTTATTCCTAATCTTCTGGCTGAGAAAAAAGTGGTATTATTTGTATACGTACATAGTTCAGACCGCTCAATATGATCTTTTGAGAGACCAAACTCCTCTAGTAAAAGCTCGTTAGCAAGCCATAAATCAATATGACTTTTACCTGTTTTCTCATTTTTTCGTACCACTCTTGTTAAGGGGAAACCTACAACACCAAATTGATCCACAACCTCATCTCCCACTTCAAAAGCTTTTAAAGAGATACTAGGACCAATACCTGCTAAAATATTTTTAGGCTTACTACCAAACTCCTCTTGCATTACTTGAAGAGTCTTCAATACAATTTTAGATACTGTTCCTCTCCAACCTGCATGAACAGCAGCAACTACACCTTTCTCTGGATCAAGTAATAAGATAGGTACACAATCTGCTGTAGCGATACACAACAACGTCTGCGGTAGAGCTGTTACTACAGCATCATATCCAATTAATCGCTCTCTACTCTCTTTTTGAGAAAACGAAAAGAAATTAGAGTCGATAATCGCCACTTTGTCTTGATGAGTTTGATAAGGGTGAATAACCAGTTTAGGAGTAATATTTAACTCTTCGAGTAGTATTTTCTGATTCACAGTTTGATGAGTAGGATTATCTCCACAGTGAGGAGAACAGTTAAAGGTACCATAGTTTCCCACTCCCACACCTCCTTCTCTAGTCGTTATAAAATGAGAAATGTTGGAATAGACACTAAAAGAGTCATATCCCAACATTTTTTTATTTTTACCTATACGAATCATTCTTCCTCAAAATCTTCTAAGTCAACTTCGTCATACTCAAAATCGACCTCTTCCAAATCAAGATATTCTATTTCTTCTTTAGGTTTAACTGGAGATACATGAGTTATCGTCTCTAGCTTATTTTCTTCTTTATTGAGTTCCTCCCAAATCATATCTTTTAGCTCGGTTATTCCTAGCCCAGTGATTGAAGATATTAGAATTGAAGGTAATCCTTCTGGTAAAGTTTCTTTCAACTCCTCCATCATTTGCTCATCGAGCATATCACACTTTGTAACGGCTAAAATACGCTGTTTCTCTAATAGATCTGGGTTATACTCTTCCAACTCATTTAGAAGTATTTCATACTCTTTCTTTATCTCTTCAGCATCTGCTGGCACCATAAAAAGAAGAATAGAATTACGCTCTATGTGTCTT
>JASLCM010000190.1 GCA_030151845.1 Bacteroides sp. | reverse complement strand
AGCAATGGATTTAGTTTACGAACGAGAGGAAGAAGTTACGAAAGAGATTATTCAAAAGGCTATCGAGCTTTATCAAGAAGCCATAGAAGCCGATGATTCTTACTCTCCAGCCTACGAGCAAGTTGCTATAGAATACTGGTCTATTGGGGAGAGAGATTTAGCATTTGCTGCTCTCACTAAAGGCATGGAGAAGGTAAGCAATGGGGCGATGTTCTATTTATTAAGAGGGATTTTCTTAGAAGATTCCGAAAAGATGGAAGAGGCAAATCAATCTTATAAGGAAGCTGCCAAACTTTTTGATCGAGTAGTGAAAGAACAAAAGAGTTTTGATATAATCTTTTACAGAGCACTTACTTATTACCTCTTACAAAATCAAGAAGTGGCCATTGCCAAATATCAAGAAGCGATTGATAAAAGATGGTATCCTTTAAAAGACTATGAAGAGTTTTATGAAATGCAGATGGACTTTCTTGAAAACATGGATTTAATGGATTTTATTCACCAATCCATAACCGATAAATATGGGTTAAAGAACGCTTCGGCTAATCCCTAACCCAAACAAAAAGGCTTGAGTACTTTAAAAATACTCAAGCCTTTTTTTGAACCGATACACTTACGAGCAAGTGTCTTGTTTTTTATCTCCTAATAGGAGTCTGAGAAGTCTTCCATCACGTCAACCTCGTCATCTTCTATATCATCATTCCAATGGTCACTGTCCATAATGTACGAATCGATCATTGTGTATGCGTCATCGTCATTAAAGTCTTCATTTTCATCGGTATAATCCTCTAAATAATCATTTTCGTCGTCGAAATCTTGATACTCATCAAAATCATCGAACTCTTCAAAATTATTCTTTGCCATGCTCTTCGTTAATTAAGTATTTTGAGGCGCAAATGTAGATAAAGATTTGAGATATCAAACAGAAAAACAAAAAAATAAATTCAATTATTTTTCACGACAAATCTTTACCCCCTCGAAGGAGGATAAAAGCCTTTTGAGCAGGGCCTAATTCTTTGTGTTTTTACTTGGAATGGATACAGCTAATCACTTTAATCTGCACATTGATTGAGCTCGTATGCAGCTTCATTCAGGATATCCATGGCTTTGTTTAAAGCCTTAATAGAACCTTCAATAGGCGGAATAGACTCTTTGAGATACTGATCTGTTTCAGAAGCTTCTCTTGTCTCTTTGGCCTTCAGAACAAGCTCTATGGCATTACTCAAAAGATCTTGAGTTGTTTTGAGTTGTTCTTTTGCCTCATTAGCCGACTCTGTAACAGTAAGGCACGACATTTCTTTGGCAAAACCTTGTGCAGCTGTTGCTCTTTCATTGGCTTCTTGTACAATCCTTAAGCTGTTTTTTAAGTCGTTTTCGATGAGAATAATAAAACGATTGGTTTGGTTAGGACCTATCTTATAAGCTTCCGTCATGTTCTCAACAGCCGATAAGACATATTCTAGTGCTTTCTTGCTGTGGTCGAATGAGTCCGATAGCCCTAAAAGAACTTCCCCACGTTGACCAAAAACAGCTGAAGGTAGTAAGAACACCAATGTGAGAATTGCTATTTTAATTTTCTTCATGGGTTTTTAATTTTATATAATTCTTTACTATATATACAAATAAGGAACCCTTTTGGTTGAGTTTTTTTGTATATTTTCTATGAAAAAGAGTGCATTTAGGGCTTATTCGAATCAATATGTTGAATAAACTAGCTAAAAGAGACCTAAAGGATTATTCGAAAAGAGCTCGTTTTTACGAATATACGAGGTCAAAGCTTGCTCTAATTTTGAATAGATGTTTGTACCTTTGTGATATGTGGTTGAAATCATCCGTTTGTTTTAACCCTTTAACTTATGAAATAACCGATTTAATCTTTTAAATTAAATACAAAACCTATTTGAGATGATAAAAAATAGATTCTATATACTCATTTGTTTATTGTTTTCGCTAAGCGTGATAAGCTGTTCGGAAGAAAACGATTTAGATGATACTCCAACTATTGGGACAGAAAAAAATGGGGTTTATTTGGGTACGCTAACGTATGGCAGCGATGCGATGCAAACAGTTCCTCAAAAACTATCTGTGAAGAAAAGTAAGGATGAACATGTTGATTTATCCATGAATCATCTGCCTTGGAAAGGGCAAGCCAATCTATCTGTAGTTTTAGAAGATGTTATGGCTTCCTTGGAAGAGTATGGCGGTACAGTCTTTCTATCGACTCAGCAAGTCTTTCAGCAAAAGGATGGGGAGGAAGTCTCTTTGGAGTTTTCGGTAACGCTTAAAGGTACAATTCAAGGAGATCAAATTGATCTTGAAGCAGATTTAGATTTTATTCAACCTGCTTTGGGTAGTCAAAAAGCTAAATTTACGGGAAATAAAATAACAGAAGAGTTGAGTTCGGATGCGCGAATTACAGCTTTTGGTATAGATAGTGAAGCTATCATAGCCGAAGGATCGCGTTTGTATGAAGATACGCACGAAATAAAACTAGCTATTCAGAAAGATATAACAGAGGAGCAATTAAAGAACTTAGTTCCGGCGATCGAAATTTCAGAGGGGGCAACTATTTCTCCTTCTCTAGGAGAGCCTCAAGACTA
>JASLCM010000185.1 GCA_030151845.1 Bacteroides sp. | reverse complement strand
ATTCACCGCAATGCGTTTAACGTGGCATCAATGAGTTTTGAGCCTACAATGATCTATAATGAAATTAAAAAGCATATCCCGACCTTTGAGATAGAATACCAAGTGGATGCATTAAAACAATCGATTGCAGAAAGTTGGCCAGACTCTCTGGATGATACTTGTGCTAGGGAAGAATGGGGATGGAAACCTGAGTATGATTTAACTACGATGACAGAGGATATGCTTATAAAGCTGAAAAAAAGGTTGAAGTAAAAAGAGTTAAAAGGAAAGTTGTGAATGAATAATAAGGTTATTAAAATAGGATGTTTATTATTAGGTTGTTATTTAATAAGTTGCTCATCGGGAAAGAGAGAAACGGACAACGATTCTGAAGCATCGGATACAATAGCTATTGTGGTTGATACTGTTCAGGTCGAAGAGGTAGAGGAGAGTCCTAAACCTATTCGGGCTGATGAGTCTTTTGATGATTTTATTTATATATTTTCCTCTAATAAGAAACTTCAGGAAGAGAGAATTGTTTTTCCTCTTCCTGTTTATAACATAGACGAGCCAGAGAAAATACCAAAAGAGGCCTGGGAACATGATTTTCTTTATACGAAAGATAGTCTTTATACTCTACTTTTTGATAAAGAGGAGGATATGGATCTCATAGGGGACTCTGAGTTAACATCTGTACAGTTTGAATGGATCTTTATACCAACCAAACTCGTAAAAAAATATTATTTTGAACGTGTCGAAGGGGCTTGGCTTTTAGAAGCCATAAATATTCGCAAGATGGAGGAAGATGATAATGAACAGTTTATCGACTTCTACTCTCGTTTTGCAACAGATTCTGTTTTTCAGATGAGTAGGATAACAAATCCTATCACTTTTGTAACTTCTGATCCAGATGATGATTTCTCTATTTTAGAAACAACAATAGGAGTGAACCAATGGTTGGCATTTAAACCCATTCTTCCGTATGAGAAGTTGTCAAACATTAATTATGGTCAGCGAAATGAAGATAAGTCTAAAACAAAAATACTAGCCTTAAAAGGTATTGGGAATGGGTTTTCTAATATCCTTTACTTTCGGATAAGGAACTCTAGATGGGAACTTTATAAGTTTGAAGATACTAGTGTATAATTAAGTAAGATATGATTCGTATAGAAAAAGATTACTCTTTATTACCTCACAATACTTTTGGGCTTGATGTTCATGCTAAGCTTTTTATAGAGTATAGAACAGTTCAAGCTTTAAAAGAAATCATAGCTAGAGGGTTGGTAGAACAACCCTTTTTGCATATTGGAGAAGGAAGCAACTTATTATTTACAAAGAATTATGAAGGTGTAGTACTACATTCTCGTATTGAGGGGGTTGAAGTTCTATATGAAGACCATAAAAGTATAAAAATTAAGGTCGGAGCAGGAGTAAATTGGGATAAATTAGTAGCTTACACTGTAGATAAAAAGTGGTATGGAGCGGAGAATTTATCCTTAATACCGGGTGAGGTTGGAGCTGCAGCTGTTCAAAACATAGGAGCCTATGGTGTAGAGGTTAAAGATTTAATTCAAGAAGTCCATACCATTGATGCCTATGGAAATGAGCGTACTTTTACTTTAGAGGAGTGTGCTTATTCGTACCGGTATAGTATTTTTAAAGAGAGAGAGATGAAACACTACTTTGTGACTCATGTAATACTTAACTTACAAAAAGAGGAACAATATCATTTAGAGTATGGAAGTGTTCGTAAAGAGTTAGAGAAACATGCAGAGCTCTCTTTAGCTAATGTTAGAAAGACAATTATAGAGATAAGAAAATCTAAGTTACCAGATACAAAAGAATTTGGAAATGCAGGAAGCTTTTTTACTAACCCCATTGTTTCAGACTCTAAATATGAAGAGTTAACGGGTCTTTATGAAAAAGTGCCTCATTACAAACTTTCAGATAAAGCGTATAAGATCCCAGCAGCTTGGTTGATCGATCAGGCAGGATGGAAGGGTAAAAGTAGAGGACGTGCCGGAGTGCATAAAGACCAAGCTCTTGTTTTAATAAACTTAGGTGGTGCTAAAGGCGATGAAATAGTTCATTTGTCTCAAGAAATTCAGGCATCTGTGTTGGATAAATTTGGGATACCTATAGCTCCAGAGGTTAATTTTATTTGAGATGAAGGTTAGAATTTTAGGTAGTGGAACCTCTACAGGGGTTCCAGAAATAGGATGTATGTGTGATGTTTGTACCTCTTCTGACGAAAGAGACAAGCGTACACGATCTTCTATTTTATTATCCAGTGGGAATACTAGAATACTTATAGACTGTGGCCCAGATTTTAGAGAGCAAGCGTTAAACTTCCCTTACAAAAAGATAGATGCTGTTTTTATAACTCATGAACACTATGATCATGTAGGCGGGCTAGATGATTTGAGAGCATTCTGTAGATTTAATGAGATTCCTATTTATGCTGAAGAGTATACGGCTAAGCATTTAGCCGATCGCATGCCGTACTGTTTTAAGGAGAAAAAATACCGAGGAATACCTAATATCTTTTTGCAATTAATAGAACCCTATAAAAAATATTCCGTAGGAGATTTAGAGATTACTCCAATTCGTGTACTGCATGGACAACTGCCTATATTAGGGTATAAGGTTGGTAATATGGCTTACATTACCGATATGACTAGGCTTGATGAAACGGTATATCCTTACTTGGAAAATTTAGACCTCTTGATCATGAATGCCCTTCGTGTACAAAAACACCCAAC
>JASLCM010000180.1 GCA_030151845.1 Bacteroides sp. | reverse complement strand
CAACTGGGTGATAAGAACCATCAGTTAAAGTTACTTTTAGTGAATCAAGAGGATATCCCGCTAGAATACCATTCTTCATAGCTGTTTGGAAACCTTTTTGAACAGAAGGGATAAATTCCTTAGGAACGTTACCACCTTTCACCTCATCAACAAATTGCAATCCGCCCTTGTCAAAGTCAGCATCAACTGGTCCAACCTTAACAATAATATCAGCAAATTTACCACGACCACCAGTCTGTTTCTTATAAACCTCACGGATCTGAATAGTCTTAGTTACAGCCTCCTTGTAGTTAACCTGTGGACGACCTTGATTACACTCAACCTTAAACTCACGTTTTAAACGGTCAATAATAATATCAAGATGCAGCTCACCCATTCCCGAAATAACAGTTTGACCTGTTTGCTCATCAGTCTTAACAGTAAAGGTTGGATCCTCCTCAGCAAGTTTAGCTAAACCTGTAGAAAGTTTTTCCATATCCTTTTGAGTCTTAGGCTCAACAGCAACACCAATTACAGTTTCTGGGAAGTCGATAGCCTCAAGTACAATTGGAGCATCCTCATCACAAAGGGTATCTCCTGTACGGATATCTTTAAAACCTACCCCTGCACCTATATCACCTGCAGCAATACACTCTACTGAATTTTGCTTATTTGAGTGCATTTGGAAAAGACGAGAAACTCTTTCGCGTTTCTCAGAACGAGGGTTATAGATATAAGAACCAGCCTCTACCTTACCTGAGTAAACACGGAAGAAAGTCAAACGACCAACATAAGGGTCGGTAGCAATCTTAAACGCCAACGCAGATGTCTTTTCATCTTCACTTGGCTTACGATCTTCTTCTTCACCTGTTTCAGGGTTAGTTCCAATAATATTTTCAGTATCTAGTGGAGAGGGCAAGAAAGCACAAACATAATTCAATAATGTTTGAACTCCTTTGTTTTTAAATGATGAACCACAAAGCATTGGCACAATAGCCATTTTAATTGTAGCTACGCGTAAAGCACGTAAAATCTCTTCTTTTGTAATTGTAGAAGGATCTTCAAAATACTTCTCCATTAAAGACTCATCGAATTCCGCAATCGATTCGAGCATTTTCTCCCTCCATTCGTTGCATTCATCTACTAAGTCAGCAGGAATTTCTTCAACATCATAGTCAGCCCCCATTGTTTCGTCATGCCAAAGAATAGCCTTCATTTCAATTAGGTCAACCAACCCTTTAAAAGACTCTTCTGCACCAATAGGAACAACTATTGGACATGGGTTAGCACCCAAAACATCCTTCATCTGACGCACAACTTCAAAGAAGTTAGCTCCAGATCTGTCCATTTTATTAACATAACCAATACGTGGAACGTTGTACTTATCAGCCTGTCTCCAAACTGTTTCAGATTGAGGCTCTACACCACCAACTGCACAATAAGTAGCAACTGCACCATCAAGCACACGTAGTGAACGCTCTACCTCTGCAGTAAAGTCAACGTGCCCTGGAGTGTCAATTAAGTTAATTTTAAATGTTTTATTATTATAATTCCAGCTGGTAGTTGTAGCAGCTGAAGTAATAGTAATACCTCTTTCTTGTTCTTGAGACATCCAGTCCATAGTAGCAGTACCATCGTGTGTCTCTCCAATTTTGTGAGTTAATCCTGTATAAAACAGAATACGCTCAGAGGTTGTAGTTTTACCAGCATCAATGTGAGCCATGATACCGATATTACGAGTTAAATGTAAATCTCTTTGTGCCATTTTATTTAATTCTGTACCTTTTTAATTAATACCAATAATTCCTCCAAGTAAGAGTTTAGAATCTAAAGTGAGCAAATGCACGGTTAGCCTCAGCCATTCTATGCATATCCTCTTTTCTTCTAAATGCTCCACCTTGTTCGTTATATGCGTCCATTATCTCAGCAGCTAAACGCTCTGACATTGATCTACCACCTCTTTTACGAGCATTTAAGATCAAGTTCTTCATAGAAATAGACTCTTTACGACCTGGATGAACTTCGGTTGGTACTTGGAATGTAGCACCACCAATACGGCGTGATTTAACCTCCACTTGTGGAGTCACATTATCCAACGCTTTTCTCCAAATTTCTAATGCAGATTTCTCCTCATTAGCCATTTTTTCACTTACAATATCTAACGCTGCGTAAAAAATAGCGTAAGATCTATTCTTTTTACCATCATACATTAGGTGATTCACAAATTTAGTCACCTTCTGATCATTAAATTTTGGATCTGGTAGGATGATACGTTTTTTTGGTTTGGATTTTCTCATTTTAAATAATAATTTGTTTTGGCTGCCTATAAACTGCCTTCAAGTTTCGCGCTCGAAACTTTACTCAACCGTATATAACTAACAACAAAAACTTGTTATACAAATAAATTATTTCTTAGCTTCCTTTGGACGCTTTGTTCCATATTTAGAACGACTCTTGTTACGACCAGCTACTCCTGCTGTATCTAGTGCTCCACGAACAATGTGGTAACGTACCCCTGGTAAGTCCTTCACACGACCACCACGAACAAGTACAATTGAGTGCTCTTGTAAGTTGTGACCTTCTCCAGGAATATAAGAGTTCACCTCTTTCTGGTTTGTCAAGCGAACACGAGCCACTTTACGCATAGCAGAGTTTGGTTTCTTAGGGGTTGTTGTATACACCCTAACACAAACGCCACGTCTTTGAGGACATGATCCTAATGCTGGTGAGTGACTTTTCTCAGCCAGCACTTCGCGTCCTTTCCTAACTAATTGCTGAATTGTAGGCATTTTTTAATTGTTTTTTAATTTATATTATTGTTATATTTAATCTCAAACGTATGTATACATTTTGGGTTGCAAAAATACAAAGAATATTTGAATATTCAACAAACCATCTGATAATTATTTCGTTTAAGCCTCACCTTTTTGACTTGTTAACAATGACATATAACCATAAGGGTCAATATTTATCTCTCCAAAAGACTGCTCATAGATGGCTATATTTTCCTCTAATGCATACAGCAGCTTCTTTGCCTTTTCTGGAGTCATAACAATCCTGGCTTTCACCTTTACAGTCTCAATATCGGGTACAACTCTAGCAAAGTCTAAAACAAACTCGCAGCTTGAGTGTACAACCGTACTTACATTAGAGTA
>JASLCM010000164.1 GCA_030151845.1 Bacteroides sp. | reverse complement strand
CTTGGTATATGGTTGATGGCGAACGTCAGGTAAGATATAAAATTGTTAAAACCGAGACTCGTGGAATGGATGAAAAAATGTATCGGATGCCAATTCCAGAATCTCAGCTATTTGCAAATAAGAATTTGGTTCAAAACCCAGGTTGGCCATTTAGTCCAGAAGACTCTGAGTAGAAACTACAAAAAGAAAGAATTATGAAAAAAATAAAATATGTTTTAGGGGGATTGTTAACTGCTGCAGTTTTATTTTCCTCCTGCAGTAAGGATAACTTTACGGACTACCACAACGATATTCAAGGCAAATACGACTATCCTGCAATGTTTTCAGATCAAACAAATTACATAGCAGACTTATATTTAGCCTACCAAGGTAACTACAATAGAATGGAATACACCCCAGAGCAATTGGCACCATATGTCTATTGGGATAATGGAAAAACCAATTGGCTGTATGATGGTTTTCTCTTTTTAGCGTTAGATTTACCCTCTGGAAGAAAGGCAGGTATTGATGCGAACAAAGAGGACTGGAAGTGGATCATTAAAAGACATTTAGGAACTGAAGAATGTGTAGGTGTTTCTGCATTAAACACTCTTTTAGTTGATCTAAAAAATGAAGGTAAACAACCTGTTCGGAAACGAAAAGTAGTAATATCTATTCCAGCTCCAGTAACTCAAAGCTTTGTGTGGGGAGAGTTAGATGGTGTAGAGTTAGACATGACTAAAAATAGCGATCGTATAAAAGCTATTAAATGGTTTATAGATGAATTGTTAGCAGCGTGGAAAGAAACTTCTTATACCGAAGTTGAATTGGCTGGTCTTTATTGGCTTCATGAAGGAGAAAGTACGCATGCAGATGATGAACTTATTCTTCCTACAGTGGCTGATTACGTTCACAGTAAAGGACTACACTTTTACTGGATACCTTATTACGGTGCGAGGATGGGAGCATTTAAATGGAAAGAGTGTGGCTTTGATATTGCCTATCAACAACCCAACTACTTCTTTATTAAAGAGCCCGAATCTCCAGCATCTCGCTTGAATGATGCCTGTAGATATGCTTCAAAATATAGGATGGGTTTGGAATTTGAGTGTAATCATAAAGTCTTTACAGATACAGTATATCAGCGTAGATTTCATGAGTATGTAGATTATTTTATAGAAAATCGTGTCATAGAGCTTGCTCCGATAGCCTACTACGATAACCGTGGAGCTTTGTATGATATGTATCAATCTGAAGAGCCAGAGTTAAGAGCTCTATATGATCGATTGTCTCTTTTAATTATAGATCGTCAAAAAAGAGCAGATGAACTATATTTAAACTCTAAAGTGAAATAGTAATGTTAAAAAACACACTGTATATATATCTAGTCTCTCTTTTACTTTTATATACACCAAAGGTAGATGCCCAAGAGTATGTATCCTTGTGTACCGAAGAGACAAACTATATCACCGATATGGTACTTTGTTATCTTGGAGGGCATTACAATATTTCGTATACACCAGAGCATATAAAAACTTATATGTATCGAGTGGATGAAGAAGGTCAGTTTCATTGGCTTTATGATGCCTTTTTATTTCTCTCAGGTAAGCATCCAGACGGTTATGCTTTTGATGCAACCTGGGGTAAGAAATCAGCTACAAAAAAAGAGTGGACTTGGTTACTTGATAAACAGTTTGCTAAGCTAGAAGGTGCAGGAGCTATAGACTATGTATTAGATAGTTTGAAGCAAATAAAGATAGAGCCAATAAGAAAGAGGAAAATTGTAGTCACTCTTCCACATCCTGTTCCAAACCAAGAAAACTGGGGTTCGGTAGGTGGAAAAGCAATGAACTTTACTTCTGAAAAAGACCGTTTAAAGGCATTAGAATGGTATGTAGAAGAGGCTATTAAACAATGGAAAAAAAGAGACTACAAGAATATTGAATTGGCAGGATTTTACTACTTCAAAGAGAATACTCGAGGTGATGTAGAACTGATCAAATCCATAGGAGAGTTCGTTAAGAAAAAAGGATATAAGTACTACTGGATACCTTATCTCTGGGCTCCAGGATTTGATAAAACTCATGAGTTGGGGTTTGATGTGGCTTATCAGCAACCCAATTATTTCTTTAAGAAGAGTAACAGGGCACCAATAACACGTATGGATCTTGTTTGCAATCATGCCTTAGCCCATAATATGGGAATGGAAATGGAGTTTAACGATGATATTCAGTATACATTTTTTCAAATGCGTTTCTTAGAATACTTAGATTTCTTTGAGAAGTATGGTATATGGGAGAAAGCCTCTATAGCCTATTATCAAGACTTTATGACATTTGCTAAAATGTCAAAGTCTGAAGACTTTCAAATTCAACGTTTATTTAAGCGGTTTTGCAAGATAATAGAAGATAGACAGCGAAGAGCCGATCAAATCTATATCCAAAAGTATAGGAAAAAGTAGCCAATGAACTTTAAATCTTTTAGTATGAAAACAATAGAATATATAAAATTATTTTCTCTATCACTACTTCTGTTATTATTCTCGTGCAGTAGTGAAGAAAAAGGGGAGCTTTATAAGGCGGGAAATTATAGGTTAACAAT
This sequence comes from Bacteroides sp., assembly GCA_030151845.1. Classification (GTDB taxonomy): domain Bacteria; phylum Bacteroidota; class Bacteroidia; order Bacteroidales; family Bacteroidaceae; genus Bacteroides_E. The sequence goes on along the minus strand of JASLCM010000164.1, from coordinate 5,418 downwards.
AACAGACTATCAAACTTTTACACCAGACTCTTTCCCTACTTTAAATGGCTTTTTTACCCCTAAACATCCAGCAAATAAATATTTGCCAGCATGGTTAAATAAGAGATATCACGCAGTGGGTGTTGGTTCAACAGCAGAAGTCTCCTATCAGTATAGAGACTTTGATCGCTCAGAACAACTAGACTTATTAAAACTCGGTTTATACCAATTAGACTATGCCGATTATCAATTAGCCTGGGGAGATGTTTATGCAGACTTTTACACTCCAAAGACCAATCCATCTTCAAGTATAGTAGAGCTTTTGAATACGAAAGTTATTCAAGATCAATCCTATTTTGTTACCTATTACAGAATGAGTGAAAAAGAGGCAGTAATAAAGAAAGACGAGGAGAGAGAACTCTATGCCTTGGATTATTCCTTTTTAGATAAATTCCCTGTAGGAAAATGGGGATTGCCTTTAGATGAAACAGAAGAGCTATCAAATTACTTTATAAAGAATGTGGGTACAAATGGAAGAAATTGGTCGGGTTTTACCTATACCCCTAAAGGAATATGTGTATACCATGATGGTATGCTTGGTGGAGATGCTTGGTTTATCACTCCTGAAATAGATCTTCAAACAGCTTTAAATCCTTATTTTGAATTTGGTTATGGGCATGGATACCCTAAGAATACGAGCTTTTTCTCTGTTTTAATATCAGAAAATTTTAATGGAGAAGATCCTCTTTTAAGTAAGTGGGTAGATATTACTGATCAACTACGAACAGAAAACGGTGGAGATATATCGACAGTAAAACCAAGTAGAGGGTATCCACAAAGCTTGCATATGTTAAAAGCTCAGATTGAGCAATATGCCGGAAAAAAAATACATATAGCTATACGGTCGCATTTGCCTACTACAGCAGAAGGTCAAGCTGCTTCTTTCTACTTAATAAATTTTCTGCAAGTTAAAGAGAAAAGGGATATAGCCTTTGTTGATCATGTAAAAAACGAATACCAACTATTCATGATTGATGAAGGAAGATGGAAGCCTGCACCTCCTGTTTTTTATGTCTTACAAGATAAAGACTATGCCGATCTAAATGTAACTCACTTAGGTTTACTTGAAGCCTCAACTAAAATTCCTGTGCTTATGGATAAGTTATTTGTAACCGATCCAGTAGGAACTAAAAGGATTATTGTTTTTAAGGTGAATAGTTCAGAGGTGAATGCCAGTGAATTTATAAGAGGAGACGAAGGTTGGAAGGAGTCGGGTGGTGATATTGTTACAGCAACGGATCTTTATGAATTTGGTAAAGATATGAACTGGAGTTTCATTAAGAATATAGAAAACTAATAGATATGAAAACACATCGAATAATTGGATTATTAGTAGCTATAATAGTATTGGCTGCTTGCTCAAGCTCCGATGAGGAGAGTATTCTAGAGCTAAGCCCCATAAAAAAACAGATGAATATTACATTTGTTGATTATGCGCAATTACCCGAAGGGTCTGAACCGTCGAAATTAAGATATTTCTCTAAAGATTATCCTGCCGATGATTATCTAATCCCTTGGCTGAAGAGTCGATTTTGGAACTTACTTCCAGGCTCAACAGCCACTATCGATTATGACTATAAGAGAGGAGACCGTGAAGATAAGGTTGGTAAATTTGATCATGAGCTAATTAAGCTTTCCAATGAAGATTATAAAGAGATCTGGGGAGTACCTTATATTCGTGCATTGTCTCCCAAACATAGCCCAGGAAAGGAGTTACCCTCTCTCTTAAAGAAAAAACTTCCTCAGGCAAAGGAGGGAGATTTTCAGATGGTTTCTTACGACTATTCAGAAGAAGACCCTACTGTAGAGTCAGATGTTTTGATTAGTTATTTTCACGAAGACTTTACAAACCTGAAATCTTTAGTAGGTCACCCAAACTGGTTTAACATGATAACCAATACAGGTGGTCGTATATGGGGTATTCGTAGTTACGGCGATGTTTATCAAGCTATGTTAACAATAAATGGTGGCTCATATAACACAGAATACGAAACCTGGTTAATTACTAAGAAAATAGACCTAGGTCAGGCAGAAGCTCCCGAATTTAGTTTTGATATTGCCGCAGGATACTATACAGAACATTGTATTCAAGTTTTGGTATCAACCGATTATGTGGGAGGGGGAAACCCTAAAAATGCTCAATGGGAAGATCTAACAGATCTTTTTGATATTCCTCGTGAAGGCCCTGCTGGTTATGGAAGATTAAAGCCTGCTGGTAAAGTAGTACTGGATAAGTATGCAGGGAAAGAGATCTCTATTGCCTTTTATTTTAAAGGGAAGTTAGATTCAACTTTAGAGCGGTGTACAACCTATGAGCTAGATAATATTTCAGTAGCAGAGCGTGGTGATCTGTTGAAGGGGAGTGAGGTCAAGAGGCAACACCGTTTGTTTGAATATGATGGGAAAAACTGGCTACTGGTAGATACACCCGCCTATTTTATAGCTCAGCCTGCTGATTACGAGTTTTTGAAAGTGAATCATATCGATCCTCAAAGTGCGTATAAACTTATACCACGTGTACTTCAAAAGAATAATATCCCTATTAGCGTGGATCAGCTTACTGTTATTTACTTAAGAGGTTCTACCTCTGTTTATGCAGATGCATATCAATTTGGAGAGACCGGTTGGATACAGATGACCAACTATCCATTTATAACCAAAAGATCCATCTATCAACTAGAGTCTGATGGGGTAACTTGGGTTAATGTTGAATCTAAAGAATAAAACTTATGAAACGTATTACTATATATCTGTTAGCTCTTATTTTACTATCAGCTTGTGCCGATGACTTTGATAATAAAAATGCACCAATGAATAACGTGGCTCATTTTAAAACGACTGAGTTTACAGCTTACGAAGAGCTCCCATCGGGTTCATTTCCTGCAATTAATGGTTACTTTTCACCTTTAAATGATGCAGTACCCTATTTAAAAAGTTGGTTGGTAGATAATTATTTTTCCTGTGATGTTGGATCTACAATCACTTTGTCTTATAACTTCATGGATTATGATAGAGCCGATAGTTTAAACCAAATGTCTAGTGCCTACTCAACACTGGATGCTGTAGATTATAAAGAGATATGGGGTATGCCTGTTTTAGAATCTTTTACACCACAAAAAAGTGCAGCCGATTTTATGCCGAAAGTTCTTAGTAAAAAGTTCTCAGAATTGCCTAACGAAACCTATAAGATTGTAGCTTACAATGAAGCGGAAGAGGAACCAACAATAGAAAAGGATAAACATGTAACCTACTATAAACAAGACTTCTCTTTTCTTCAAGGGCAAGGAGGCGGATGGGGAGGACCTTTAAGCCATGAGTTCTTTGATAATCATTTTATAAAAAACATTTCTGGCAAAGGACGTAATTGGGGCGTATTTACTTATAATCCTAAAGGAATGTGTATTTATCACTCTGCTGCTCCAGGAGCAGATGGATGGTATATTACCTATGAGTTAAACTTAGGACCAGCTGAGCATCCTGTGTTTCAGTGTGCTATCGGAAAAGGTTACCATACAGGGTTTGATGGCTTATCTTGCTTAATTACAGAAGAGTTTGATGGTGAGAACCCATTGAAAAGCAAGTGGGTTGATGTAACAGGTCGTTTAAAAGCAGAAGATGGATCAGACCTATCTTCCCTTACTCCCTGGAAAGGTTATCCTCAAGTTGCAACTAAATTCAGTGTAGATCTGTCTGATTTTGCAGGGAAACGTATATATCTCTCTTTTAGAAGTGTAGTCCCAGCTGATGCTGTAGGATTTGGAGCTCCATTTTGGGTAGTAACAGATATAAACTTCGATGAAGTAAGAGATGTTGCAGAAGTTTCATCTACAGAGGTTAAGTATGCTGCATACAAAAAACAAGAGAATACTTGGGTAAGACTAGAGTCTGTGTATGTATTGCAAACGAGAGATTATGCAGATATAAAACAAGAATATCTATCTGTAGAAAAAGCACATGAGGTTATCCCTACTATCTTAGATCGAGTTGTAGAAAAACCTAAAGTGGGTGAAAAGCTAGTTGTAGTTTACAAGCAATTACCTACTATAACCTATGCAGAGAGTTACCTCTTTGGCGATTCGGGCTGGGAGTATGAAGGGTTACCCGAGTTAATAAAGAAAACATCAAACTTTATATTAGCCGATTTTGAGCAGAAGTGGATAGAGAATAAGTAGAGATTTAAGCTGTTAATCGGTAGAGGAGGAGCGATCCTCCTCTATTTTTATAAGAGTGTTTGAGTAATTAGGGTACTATTAAACGTAAATAACCCAATGTTAAATTAAATAAACTATTTTATTTGTAAGAGTAAGGTGGGATAGGCTTTACAAGTATAAATACTATCTTAAGCTTACCTGTTAATCTTTTTAAATCTAATGCTATGAGTACACGCTCTAATCGGAGTAGTTTATTGAAATCATATAGCATTATAGGTCTTTTAAATCTATGGGTTATTGTTTGTATAATGTTAATATGATAAAAATGAAGAAACTATTTACGCTGTTTTTAACTTTACTTCTGCTGTGGTCATGTTCTTCTCAAAAGGGGACACAAGATGTAAAAGAGTACGACATCTGTGTCTATGGAGGTACAGCTTCAGGGGTTATAGCTGCAACCACTGCTAAAAAAATGGGAAAAACTGTAGTGTTAATCGAACCAGCCTCATACTTAGGAGGTATGACAACAGGAGGGTTAGGAGCTACAGACATAGGAAACAAGTATGCTATAACTGGTTTGGCAAGAAAGTTTTATCGTGATTTAGGGGAGTATTATGGGAAGTTTGAGCAGTGGCGCTTTGCTCCTAGTGCAGCCTTTAAATTAATGGATCGCTACGTAGAGGAGAACAACATTGAAGTGCTGTTTAATAAAAGGGTAATCCAATCTTCTGTAGAAAATAAAGCGATACAATCAATAACTCTCGAAGACTCTAAAAACCCAAATGATGTAGAGCAACTAACTATAAAAGCGAAGCAGTTTATAGATTGTACCTATGAAGGAGACTTGATGGCTAAATCTGGAGTATCCTATTTTACAGGGAGAGAAGCTAATGAGACTTTTGGGGAGACCTTAAATGGGGTTCAGATGTCTGTTTGGCATCAATTCCCCGATGGAGTAGATCCTTATAAAGTAGAAGGAGACCCAACAAGCGGTTACTGCTGGGGCATAAACGACAATGAATTGGCACCTACAGGGTCTGGAGATAAGTTAATTCAAGCTTATAACTTTAGATTGTGCTGGACAAGAGATAAAGAGAATATGGTTCCCTTTACAAAACCTGACTCGTATGACCCTGAGAAATATGAACTATTAGCTAGAGCGATCAAAAAATCAGGATCTTCCAACATTAAGGATTATCTATTAATCAAAAAAATAACCGAGGTAGAT
>JASLCM010000162.1 GCA_030151845.1 Bacteroides sp. | reverse complement strand
ATTGGTATGTTACAGTCTTTTCATCATGTAGCACAATCGAAAGAGGAGAGTGCCATTCAGTCCTTAACAGCGGGATTAGATGCTGAAGCCTCTAGTGATGCTTTCCCTACCCTTATTGAAGCTATAGATAGAGGTACTTTGGATGAGGCATATTTAGACTCGGCAGTTACAAGAGTATTACGAGCAAAATTTGAGGCTGGACTTTTTGATGACCCTTATGGATTGGCTTATCAGAAATACCCTATGCACACTAAAGAAAGTGTAGATGTCTCAAGGAGAATAGCAGATGAATCTACTGTACTTTTAAAAAATGAAGGTAACCTACTTCCTTTAAAGATAGAAAACCTGAAGTCAATAGCTGTTCTCGGGCCTAATGCAGATCAGGTTCAGTTTGGAGATTATACTTGGAGTAGAAGTAATAAAGATGGAGTAACCCCTCTTGAAGGTCTACAAAAACTAGTTGGTAATCGGCTTGTTTTAAACTATGCCAAAGGTGCTGATATGATGTCTAAAGATGTATCATTAATTTCGGAGGCTGTAGCTATGGCCAAAAAGAGCGATTTATCTATCATCTTTTGTGGGAGTTCTAGTGCATCATTGGCGCGCGACTATTCCAATACCAATTGCGGAGAGGGGTTTGATTTACATGATTTGCAGCTTACAGGTTCTCAACCTGAATTGATTCGAGCGGTACATGCAGTAGGTAAGCCAGTTATTCTAGTCTTAGTTAGTGGTAAACCTTTTACCATTGAATGGGAAAAAGAGCATCTTCCTGCTATTTTAGTACAATGGTATGCAGGAGAGGAGGCGGGAAACTCTATTGCAGCTATTTTATTTGGAGGAGTAAATCCTTCAGGAAAGCTATCTTATTCTTTTCCACGAAGTGTTGGACATTTACCTGCATACTACAATCATCTTCCTTCTGATAAAGGTTTTTATAAACAGCCAGGATCCTACGCATCTCCCGGTAGAGATTATGTATTCTCTTCACCCACAAATCTGTGGAACTTCGGGCATGGACTCTCTTACACCTCTTTTCAATTTGACCAATTGGCGTTGAATAAAAAGAATTTTGCTGAAGATGAAAAGATAGATGTAGCATTAAACGTAACAAATACCGGAAGTAAAGAGGGGAAAGAGGTAGTTCAAATTTATATTAGAGATATAGTGAGTAGTGTAGTTACTCCAGTTAAACAGCTAAAAGCATTTCAAAAAGTTGCTTTAAAAGCTGGGGAATCCAAACGAGTTAAATTGACAATACCCGTTTCTGAGCTATATATAAGAGATAGTAAGAATGAGAAGAAAGTAGAGAGTGGTGAGTTTGAACTTCAGATAGGGAACTCATCCGATCATATACTTCTTCGAGACACAATAAGTGTAGGTCACCTGTTAGAAGAAGGTGTCTCTACAAACAAAACTACAGCTAGAGTTCCTAAAGAAACCATAGAGGTTAAAGGAACAATAAGAGATGTACAAGCAACCCTTATACCCGATGCTATGGTCTACTCATTATTATTAAAAAAAGTTGTGGGTAAAACCTCAGAAAAAGGAATGTATCGAGTTAATGTACCCATGAATGATGTCTTAAGTTTTGAGAAAGTGGGTTATGAAACGTTGCAAGTAGAAGTGAAGAACCGGAAGGATCTAAATGTTAGTTTAAACTATAAAAACTAGGATTTTCCTTGGGGGAGGATGAATTTTTCTTCCCCCAAGGAAAATCAATAAGTTATGCATCAAAGGTAAACTCCATAATTAGGGTAGAAGTGAGTATAGCGCTTACGAGAATACAAACACTTATGAGTAACCATGTAATGTATTTGGCATTTGGTTTTGTGGGGCTGTGTAATTCTGATAAAAAGTATTGCTTGAAAAAGAGGTAAAGAGCTGGAAGTGTTGAGCTAACCAATAGGAAATCCTCAGGAATCTCAAAAAAATACGTTTTAGAAAGTCCGATAAGAGACCAATGACAAAGTAGCAATACGATAAAAATGTTTACTTTTTTTGAGAATAAAAGCAAAAGACCTATTGTAAAGGTAGCTACAGAACAAGGCATGATGGGAGAGGTCATCCTAGGGAAATCTAATCCTCTGAGAAGGGAGATAAGGGGGTAAAAAAAGGGCATTATGAGTAGGAGGTAAGCCAGTTTATCATACTTATAGGTACGTTCAAAAGAGATGTACTTTTGGCTGAGATCCCAAATCCAAGTGATGGCCATGACAAACCAGAAGAGTGACAAAATGATGTAATAACTTCGCTGTGAACAGTAGATGTAATAATAAACAAGGGCTATCCAAGTATTGAGAAATATTAAGTAAATCTTCATACATTGCTTAGAAGTTTGAGATGGCTTCCTAATCAACCAAGTGGTAGTTATAATTCCGAGGATGATAATTAATAACTGATAAAGCCAAGTAGAAGAGTTGTATATGGCTATAGTGTTCCAAAATGTATTCATTTTATTTTTTTTCTTGTGAGTGAAAATGCGTATTTAGGGAATAAAAACATAGGCAATGTAGCTCCAATTACCATCATAAAAATTACTGAGGTGGTTACCATTGTATTGTATAAGAACATATTTAGGTATTTAACTCTTAGAATAGGGTCGGTCATGGTATTTAAGAACATAAGCTGTGAGAAGATCATATTATAAGCAAACTTTCCAGGGATCATAGGCAGTAGAGCTGGAGTGAATAATACAGTCATTGGACTTCGATTTCTCTTTCCAAGTAACAAGCTTACAAAACCTATTAACAATGCTCCAAAAAGAGAAGCTGTGGCAATATCTGTTCCACAATAGGTCATTAATGTATATCGAAAAGCATGTCCAATAGCGGCAAGAAAAGCGATATATTTAAATGAACGCAAGGCTGGATCCGAAATAGCTCCAAAACCTATTGCAGCAATAGCAGCAAAGAATCCATCTGTAACAATATCTATAAAGATCATAGTAAGTTGTCTTTTATAAGGAGGAGTGTAAATGAGAAGCCTACTGCAATACTAATTATAAGTAAAGCAGCATTCACTAATCTAGTAAACCCTGTAAGTGTATAACCTTCAATAATATCTATAACACCATTAATTAAAGGAACTCCAGGAACGAGGTAGAGAACACTTGTAGCTAGAGCTATTTCTGATGTTGTGTTAAAAATAAGTGAAGTAGATGCACAAAGAGAGGCTATAAAAGCAGAGGCTATAAAAATAACGTAATGATTTATTTTTGCCTCCTGCATTTTTTGCTTTAAGAAGAAGCCTACTAAAGTCGATGAAAAAACAATCTGCATGGATATCCAATCACCTCCAAATAGCTTACAAAAAGATGCATTTGCAAATCCTACTAGAATAAGTACAAAGAGAGGGTGTATTCTAGGAGAATGAATGATAGAATTTAACTTTTTCTCTAGAATCTCTAAAGGTAAGTGTTGGTCGTAAGCATCCCAACTTAAGGCACTTAGTTCGGTGTTAAATTCAAAGCTTATTGGATGTGTAGGAATATCAATAAGATGGCTGTGGTAAGTATTTGTCTCTTTATCTTTTAATGTGATGATTATACTTTTTTGCACAACACTTATCTTAACGACGTAGCCAAAGGACTCTCCTATGCGTTTAGAATTACGAATTACGCGAGAAGTGTGTACTCCACACCCCATAAGTAAGCCGGAGTATTTGGCAATAAAAGCTACGACCGAAGATAATGACTCTTTTTTCTCCATTATTATCAGTTTAATAGTAGGCATGAATAAAATGCGGGGTCCAGGGGGGATTTCTCTAAAGATTGTTGCTAGCTCTCTGAATCTCTCATACCTAGTAAGGCATCAATAAATCTTTAGTATAGTCTATTTGGTAGAGAATATAAAGATGATAAATGTCTTGTTTGTTTAGTTTAAATATCTCTTTATTTTTTGCAAAGGTAATAAAACAGGCTAAAAAACTCTTTTAAGGATTCTTTTTTTAGTCAAAATATTGTTAGCTGATTAAGTAACTCTCTTTTTGGAGGCTTCTTTCTTTATAAGAAGACAAGAAGCTTTTAATA
>JASLCM010000147.1 GCA_030151845.1 Bacteroides sp. | reverse complement strand
ACCCATACCATGGAGAAGGACAAGCTCATGGTTTAAGCTTCTCTGTAAATGAGGGTGTAAAAATTCCTCCCTCACTCAGAAACATATATAAAGAGATAGAAGACGATTTAGCTATAAAAACACCAGCATCTGGCAATCTAACACGTTGGGCTAAACAAGGAGTACTCCTCCTTAATGCAACACTTACCGTACGAGCACACCAGCCTGGTTCACATCAAAATAGAGGTTGGGAAATTTTTACGGATGCTGTTATTCAAGCCCTATCTGAGCAACGAGAGAATCTTGTTTTTTTACTATGGGGAGCCTATGCTAAAGAAAAAGGAGCTTGTATAGATAAGAAAAAACATTTCGTATTAACAGCTGCACATCCTTCTCCTTTCTCTGCTTATCGCGGATTCTTTGGATGTAAACACTTCAGCAAAACAAATGACTTTTTAACAGCACGGGGGCTAGAGCCTATCCATTGGTGAGCTTTATCTTAATACCACTGTATGTTACTCTGTGTCTGGCTACGTTGATCCCATTTTAGGTCTTGTAAAACACTAGCATTCGCTCGAATCACAAAGTTATAGTACTTGTACCTACCAAAAGGTGAAATACTTGCACTCATATTAAAACAGTGCAGATCTCTAGATACAGTCATGGAGGTTTGGGTAACCTCTTTCATGGTGAAGTCGTATCCTGTATTAAAGTTAATGCTCCACTTATTAGAAAGCTTTACATTTCCCGAGGCATTTAAGTTATGCGTATACAAGTAAGGATATCGCATAGATTTTGGATTTATAGGCTTTGAACGGTCTTCACTAATATTAAAAGAGTAGTTAATGTTTAGCGACCAAGGCATTTTAAACTCCTGATAACCATCAGCATTGGCTACAGCCTTCTCCTTCTTCCTAGCAGACTGTATGCCACTCTCCTCTCCCTCTAACTCATCACCAGCATCTCCTTCGGTGTTTTCTCCGCCTTTATCTTTCTCCTCTTTTTTACCAAACCACTTTTTCCAGGTATCATTATTGAAGTTGTAGTTGAAAGAGCTCCCCCATCCTCTAAAACGGCCAAATCGTCCATAAGACCATTCGGTTCTATCTCCTTCGTACACATTTCCTTTCTCATCAAATTGATAAGCATAAGTGGCGAAAGAGGAGTTTAAGTTTAAAGTGTAGCTTTTGCTAAATTTCAAGCGCAACCGCATAGACAAGTCACTCCAAGGCTTCGTTTCAGCAGCCATATTGTAAGACAAGCTTGCTCCCAGCTCATCAATGAGGCTAACCTTCTTAATAGAGTCCTCTTTGTTCTTATACTTCATTTCAATATTGTTTGAAATATCGAAATTCACATTTCCTTGCTTTCCTCTTCCTGGTATACCAAAAGGTTGTTCTTGATAAGGAGAGTAATATTTTACATTCCCCTCTTCATCGGTATAATACTCATAATAACCATAACGAGAAGCTCCGAAGTCGGGTGCTGCACTTAGGCTTACTTGAGGTGTAAAGACGTGCCTAATCTGAATCTCCTTTTTCTTTGCAAACAAGGGCTTATACATACCATACATCTTCGTGCTTAACCCTAAACTTGCATTGTAGTTGTAAACTCGATGAAAGCCATAAATCGTATCGGTTGGAACAAAGTCTCTTGCATTCTCATCATATTCTCTGTTAATCTTCTTCGAGTACCAACGCTCTGTATAATTAAAAGATGGGGTTATATTTAAGTATTTGAAAAGGGTAAATGTTGCACTAACAGGAATACTGTGATTCATCCCGTTGTCCCAATCCTTTACCAAATCAGACTTAAACAACATATCATCTTTCGTCTTTATACTATTGGTTACCCTCCCAGAGTAGCTGAGTGAAATTTTTTCATACCACTTCTCTTCACCTACAGTTCGCTTCTTCTTAAAGGGAAAAACCCTACTCAAAGAGATATTTAAATCAGGTAAAGTTACAGCTATAGATGAATCTCGCATTGTTTGAGCGATGTTAAATGTACTAGATAGCATCAATTTCTGATCAGGAAAATTTCTAGAGTAGCTCACACTCGAGGTCTTCGTGTTTTGAGTAAGTAGTTGAGAGTTGTATAAATTATTGATGTTTGACCGCTCATAACTACTTGTTGAAAAGTTAACGCTAGCAGAGAAAGTTGAATTCGGACTTGCTTTTTGATCTTGGCGGTGAGACCAAACGACTTTAAAGTCTTTTGCCACAGCATAGTCAGGTAATCCCTTATCTCCAGTTTTAGTCACTTGATAGTCTGCTGCAAAATTTCCAGAATACTTGTATCTTTTTCGATATTGTGACTGTCCCCGAAGCGCCCAAGAACCCTTGGTGAAGATGTCAGCAGTCAGCTTTAAGTCCATAATATCACTTAGGGCAAAATAGTATCCTCCATCCGTCAGTCCAAAACCACGATGGGAGTCATCCATATAAGAAGGTAGAATAAACCCCGAAGAATAACTACTTGAAAAAGGAAAGAAGAAAAAAGGAACAGCTATAGGCAGAGGTACATCCTCCACGACCAAGTAAGCTGGACCAGTAACAACATTTTTCTTCGGTCTAACTTTTGCACGCGTTAATTGCATATAGAAGTGAGGGTGATCATGGTGATCACAGGTCGTATATCTCCCTTTTTGCATAAAAAGTTCATCATTTGCCCCTTTCTTGGCACTACTACTAGTCACATAGCCCTCTCCTTGTTGAGTAATGATGTTGTTGATATATCCCTTCTTACTCTTAAAGTTATAACGAATAGCCTTTGTTTCATACGGAGTTTCCCCATCTTTAAAAACAGGAAGTCCTTTTTCTATGCCTAAAGAGTCTTCTACCCCTCGTGCATAAACAGTACTACTATCCATGTTCATACTTATCACCTCTGCTGCAAGATCTATCTGCTCATATTTTACCTGACCTTGACCATAAAGGTGTACAAATCCCCCTTGAGTAAATACTATAGAGTCGTTTGCTTCATACACTACAGGTGCATTAAGCGGCTCTTTTCTCTTAGTCTCTGGTAATGTATTCGCGGGAACAGTGTCTTGAGAAGCTCCCTTTTTGTTCTTCTTTACCTTCTCCTTTTTGGCTACAACAGGTGTAGTAACCTCTTCCTGAGCATTGGAAGGGAGAACTACAGATAGAAAAATCAGGAGTAAAACAAATGTAATATGCGACTTCTTTCTCAATGGCATCATTCGCCTTTTTGTATTTGCACTTGAGATGCAAAAGTAAGCAATCTTCATTAATTAACAGATATAAAGCCTCTTTTTAATATATTTTTGGTTGTTAGAGGAAGAGTTTACACCATTTGTCAAACCTCTCGGCGCCTAGTGCACTACGAGCTACAATGCTTCGCCTAGCTTGGTCTACAGTTTTTTCTTTCGTCAATTTCGACTTTGAGAAAAATTTATCAGCAAAGCAGATAACCTTTTCCTCCATGGTCTCAGGTAAAAAAGAACGGTAAGGTAAAGGAAGGTTTCCTCTTCGTATATCCTCCAAAGATATACCTGCACCTGTATGCCTTTCACAAACTCGGGCATGCCTGGGGTACCCCTCCTCTCTTAACAATTCTGCCCCTAAAATACCGTGTCTGATATAAGGTTCTTTACCGTAGCAGTAAATCCCTGGTGCATCTGTTAAAAACACACCTATATCATGCAACATGCTTGCCTCCGCTAAAAACCTACAATCTAACTTTAGCTCTGGATGTTTAGCTGCAATAGTTAATGCTTTTCGAGTTACAGACCTACTATGATCTAGCAACACCTGATAAAGTTTGGGGTTATCTTTATAATATTTATCTAGAAGTTTAATTGGACTCACTTTATTCTTTTATTTACCACAATGTGGAGTGTTTAGCCAAATATATTATTAAAGTTTGAGTTCACAGCATTTAAAGAAGAGAGTTTTTTCATAAGCCCCTCATTCAGTAAATTCTAGGATAAAGCAGGGATACCAGCCAAGTTAGATATTCTTGTTTCTTTGAATATATTATGTTTACTTTGTATCGATTTTTTTTAAAACTTTTATAAAATGAAAGAAAAACAGTTAAGAAAATGTGATGCGTTCCGTTGGAAGCAATTTAATCACAAAGCTTACTCCGTTTTCTGTAGTTTAAAAAAAGAGGTAAACATTGGTGTACTCACCTTTGCAACACTTGCTTTTGCCAATGTATCGCCTCTCTCTGCTCAAACAGAGGTTAAAACAACAGACCAGTCAACAGTAGCTTTAGATGAAATTGAAGTCACCGGTTCACGCGTTCCATTAACCGAACTTGAGTCGGCTAAAATGGTTACTGTACTTTCACAGCAAGAAATTCAAGCTGCGGCTGTACATAGTGTTAATGACCTACTTAAATATGCTGTAGGTATAGATGTTCGCCAACGAGGCGAATTTGGTATTCAAACAGATATCTCTATTCAAGGAGGTACTTTTGATCAAATAACAATCCTCATCAATGGGGTAAATATCAACAATCCCCAAACAGGCCACCTTTCGGCCGACTTTCCCGTCTCCCTTTCAGACATAGAGCGCATAGAAATCCTCGAAGGAGGTGCAGCCAGAATTTTTGGCACTTCTGCATTCTCTGGTGCAATCAACATTGTAACAAAAAGCGACCCTCAAAGCCATATAGCCGTAGACCTAATGACTGGTTATTATGGTTTATTTAAAGGTGGAGGTCGAGCAAACTACACGAAGGGAAGTTTTAGTCATCAGGTCTCAGGTAGCTTTTCAAGAACAGACGGTGCTACAACCAATAGCGATTTTAAAACAGGTAAAGCTTATTATCAAGGAGTATATGGTTCCAAGCAAGCCGATATTAAATGGCAACTGGGGCTCAGTGATAGAAAATATGGAGCTAACACGTTCTATACAGCAGCATTCCCTTCTCAATACGAAGAGACCAACCGACTCTTTGCTTCGATCCAAGCAGAGACTAAAGGATGGTTGCACTTAACTCCAACAATATATTGGAATCGAAGCTATGACCATTTTCAACTAATTAAAGATACTCCAAAAGGGGAAAACTTTCATCAAGCAGATGTTTATGGCCTTAACCTAAATGCCTACTTTACCTCTTTCTTAGGTAAGACAGCTTTTGGTGCCGAGTTTAGAAATGAAGGAATACTAAGTACCAATCTAGGAAAACCCCTAGATGAGGATCATTTCGTTAAGGTTCCAGGACAAAAAGAGATATTTTTTGATAAAAAAGACAACAGAACTAGTACAAGCTATTACGCTGAACACAATGTTGTTTTATCTAATTTCACCCTATCAGCAGGTGTACTAGCAACAATGAACACAGCTTTAGATCATAAATATCGCTTCTATCCTGGAGTTGATATTTCTTATCGCCCTTCGATTTACTGGAAGCTATATGCTTCATGGAATAAATCCTTGCGTATGCCAACTTTCACAGACTTGTATTATAAAAGTCCAACACAAGAGGGAAATATTGGTCTAAAGCCTGAAAAAAACAACTCCTTCTCTTTAGGAGCTACATACCGAAAAAGCTATTTCCGAGCAGATCTTAGTGCATTTTATAATCATGGGAAAGATATGATTGATTGGGTCATGTACACGGAAAATGACAAGTATCACTCAGCAAACTTCGAGTTGAAGAATATGGGATTAGAAGGAAACTGGCAACTCAATTTTCAGGAGCTTATTCGCCCCACCTTTCCTTTAAGAAAGATTTCATTGGGTTACAGTTATATTTATCAAGATAAAAAAGACCCCATAGAAATTTATAAATCGAACTATGCCTTAGAATACCTAAGGCATAAGCTGGTTGCCCAAGTAGACCACACCCTGTGGAGTAAGCTTTCGGCAAGCTGGGCTTTCAGATGGCAAGATCGAATGGGAAGTTATATTTCCTACTCCAAACAAGGATCAACAGGAGTACTTACTCCCTACTCCTCTTATGCCCTCATGGACTTAAAGCTCTCTTGGGATGCAGATAAGTATCAAATTTATGGTGAACTCAATAATTTATTCGATAAAGAATATTATGATTTAGGAAACGTACCTCAACCTGGAATTTGGGGAAAAATAGGGTTTACCTATCGAATAAACTTTAAATAAGAAGAGGGACTTATAGATAAAGGCATTGGAATTCCAATGCCTTTTTTCATTTTAAAAAAGATGTTTTTTTAATAAACAACCTATATATTAGTGGAAAAGATAGGTGCAAATACCTTTTTTTCCGTATTTAAACTACCTTTGTAATCCAAAGATTTAAGTTGAGTGTGTTGTCTATAGTAAATATGAGAAGATTTTATCCAACATTATTTGTACTGCTTCTACTTCCTTTAGCTCTTTATTCAAAGAACTTCACAGTAGTATTAGATGCTGGTCATGGAGGACATGACCCTGGTGCTGTAGGACGTATAACTAAAGAAAAGACAATCAATTTAAGTGTTGCTCTCAAAGTGGGCAAACTTATTGAGTCACAATGCCCTGATGTACGGGTTATTTACACCCGTAAAAATGACACCTTCGTTCCCCTACAGAAAAGAGCTGAGATTGCAAATAAAGCCAAAGCAGATCTATTTATATCAATTCATACAAACTCTGTTGCTGGAAGTTCTCGAGTAAGGGGTGCTTCAACTTGGACATTAGGACTAGCTACTTCTGATGCCAATTTAGAAGTAGCTAAACGAGAAAATGCTGTAATTCTTTACGAGGATGATTACAAAACCACCTATGCAGGATTTAACCCAAACTCTGCAGAATCTTATATTATCTTTGAGTTTATGCAAGATAGACACATGAAACAAAGCGTGCATTTGGCAAAGCTCATGCAAAAAGAGTTTAAGCAAACAAGCAATCGCGTAGATAAAGGTGTACATCAAGCTGGCTTCCTTGTATTAAAAGCTACTGCTATGCCTAGCGTACTTATTGAACTTGGTTTTATCTCAACTCCTGAGGAGGAGAGGTTTTTAAATACAGAGAGTGGAAGAGATCTGTTAGCTAAAGGTATTTTTAACGGATTTCTACGCTATAAAAATGAGCAAACTCAAAATACGGAACCTATACAAAGTGTAGTACAGCCAAATATTAAGGAGCCTACCACCTCTTTGTCCAGTAAAAGTGAAGTAGAGCAATCACCTGTATTTAAAATACAGATTTTAACCTCTCCCACTCTTTTAAAGAAAAATGATAGAAGACTGAAAGGCTTAAAGGAAATTGATTACTATGAAGAGAATGGACTTTACAAATACACCTACAAAGCATCGACAGACTATCGAGCTATTAATGCGGAGCGTAAAAAAATTGTCCACCTTTTCAAAGATGCATTTATTATTGCCTTTACAGACAATAAAAAAACAGATATAAACGAAGCTATTAGACTATATAGACAACATAATTAGATACATATGAAATATTTTACGAAAGAGGTAAAAATAGGCCTAACAAGTATTGCTGCACTATTTATTCTTATTTATGGAATTAACTACTTGAAAGGAATAGATATTTTTAAGCCTTCTAGCTATATTTTTGTTAAGTATAATAACGTAAATGGGCTAAGTAAATCGAGCCCAGTTTTCGCAGACGGTGTAAAGGTAGGAATTGTAAGAGACATCCATTACAACTACCAAAATATAGGAGAGGTCGTCGTTGAGGTTGAGATAGACTCGGAACTTAGAATTCCAGAAGGAAGTTCTGCCGAATTAGTTACAGGTATCATGGGTGATGTACGAATGAACCTACTCTTAACACGAGGCTCTTCTAGCTTTCTAGCAATAGGTGATACTATTCGAGGAAGAACCAATAAAGGTATGGCTGAACAGGTTGGCTCTATGATGCCCCAATTTCAAGAGTTAGTACCAAAACTAGACTCTATATTAATCTCTATAAATAACCTGTTAGCAGATCCGCTTATCCATGAAACTCTAGTAGCTGTACACAGCAGTGCTTCTTCTCTAAATTCAACAACCAAGCAACTGAACACATTAATGAATACAGAGATTCCACAACTTACAACCCAATTAAATACAGTTGGAAATAATTTGGTTTCTATTACAGACAATATTAAATTACATGACTTTGCTTCTACTTTTAGAAAAATAGATACAACGATAGCTAATTTAGAAGAGATGACTGAAAAGTTAACTGAGAAAGATAATACCTTAGGACTTTTACTCAATGACTCCAGTTTGTATCAAAATCTAAATCAAGCCTCTTTAAATGCTGCATCTTTATTGAAAGATTTAAAAGAGGAACCCAAGCGATATGTTCACTTCTCTATTTTTGGCAGAAAAAACAAGTAGACTTAGGTAGAAATTGTCTAAATTACTTTTCAATAAAGTAGGTAAAATAAAAACGCTGTAATTCATTAGCAGATTGGAATCTATCCTTTTTAACAGATAGATTACAAAGCATAAACAAAAACCTAAACAAACAAAACAAATGACTGAAATACAACAACTTACACACAGAAATAGACTGTTTAAATTCTATAAAAACAGTAAAATTACATAAGTCTTTGAGTTCAAACGAATTAATCAATTAGTGAGAATTCCAAGTTTTTCACCATTTGTTTTATTCAAATAAGATTAGCATTTTTGCAACAGTAGATTTTTTGCATTTTCTTAAAAGTTTTCATCCACTATGAGTGATCTCATTCATGTTGGACTCTGGAATGAGTGCCTCAATTTTATTAGAGACAATGTTTCAAAGTCCACTTACAATACATGGTTTGCCCCTATTGTTCCTCTAAAATATGAGGACAAGACCTTGGTAATTCAAGTACCTAGTCAATTCTTCTATGAGTTTCTGGAGGAGAAGTTTGTTGAATTATTAAGACAAACCCTTTATAAGGTTATTGGAGAGGGAACCAAGCTTATGTATAATGTGATGGTCGACAAATCATCACTAGCTACTGTAAACTTAGAGGCAAGCAATCGATCTACTGCAATCCAAAACAAACCGGTTTTACAGAATGGGAACAAAAGTCCTAACCTACATACACCAGTTATTCAGGAGCTTGATCCCCGATTAAACCCCAACTACAATTTTGAAAACTTTATAGAGGGAGACAGCAATAAACTGTCAAGAAGTGTAGCTGAAGCTGTAGCTGAGAACCCTGCTAAAACCGTATTTAACCCCTTATTTATTCATGGTGCTTCTGGAGTGGGTAAAACCCATCTAGCCAATGCTGTAGGTACTAAGATTAAAGAGTTATATCCTGAAAAAAGAGTTCTATATGTCTCTGCTCACCTCTTTCAGGTTCAATACACAGATTCTGTTAGAAATAATACAACCAATGATTTCATAAACTTCTACCAAACCATTGATGTTCTAATTATAGACGATATTCAAGAGTTTGCAGGGGTAACTAAAACGCAAAATACTTTTTTCCACATCTTTAATCACCTGCACCAAAACGGTAAACAACTCATATTAACATCAGACCGTGCTCCGGTTCTTCTTCAAGGAATGGAAGAACGCTTACTTACACGTTTTAAGTGGGGGATGGTTGCTGAGCTGGAGCGCCCTTCTGTAGATTTAAGAGAGGACATCTTAAGAAATAAGATACATAGAGATGGGCTTCAATTTCCTGCAGAGGTCATTCGGTACATTGCTGAAAATGTAGAAGATAGTGTGCGTGACTTAGAAGGTATTGTGATTTCCATCATGGCTCACTCTACCATATACAACAAAGAGATCGACTTAGAGTTGGCACAACGTATTGTTCCGAAGTTTGTAAAACATGAGAAAAAGGCAATAACCATCGATACAATACTAGAAACAGTATCTGATCACTATGGGTTGGAAGTAGCTATTATCCACTCAAAGTCAAGAAAAAGAGAAATCGTTCAAGCGAGACAAGTTGCTATGTATTTAGCTAAAAACCACACCGACTTTTCTTGTTCAAAAATAGGTAAGTTTATAGGAAATAAGAACCATGCAACGGTACTACACTCTTGTAAAGTTATAGAAGAGCTGTTAGAGGTTGATCGGAGTTTTCGTTCGGAACTAAAACTTGTAGAGAGAAATTTAAAAATAGCAAAATAACTCCATCTATTTCTACAAGCTAAGTTACTCCTAAAGTCTCTTTACACACATAATCAAAATAACATTTTAGACAACTTTTCATAAAATAAATTGTCTATAATTTTCTTTTTAGACAACTATACCAGTTAAACAAAAATACAATAAGCTGATTATCAGCATACACACGCATTTAAACAGGAAACAATTTTACGGATTCTAAATTAAAAGACCTCCCACCAATTTAACTCTAAATGTTTTGCTAGGTGAGAAAACATTCCTAATTTTGCTTTGCTTTTATAGAAAAACAAAAAATCTACTCTATGTTTTTAAGTAAAAGTAAACACTATTAATGTATTAATATTTTAACCGTGAAAAAGCCTATATACTCCTACGAAGAGGCCTATCAAAACTCGCTAGAATATTTTAAAGGTGATGAACTAGCTGCAAGAGTTTGGGTCAACAAGTATGCCTTGAAAGATTCATTTGGCAACATCTATGAAAAATCACCAGAAGATATGCATTGGCGATTGGCTAATGAAATTGCCAGAATCGAAAAGAAGTACCCCAATCCATTAAGTTCACAAGAGCTGTTCGATGTTTTTGATCGTTTTAAATACATCGTTCCACAAGGTAGCCCTATGACTGGTATA
This sequence comes from Bacteroides sp., assembly GCA_030151845.1. Lineage (GTDB taxonomy): Bacteria > Bacteroidota > Bacteroidia > Bacteroidales > Bacteroidaceae > Bacteroides_E. Next base: position 2,315 of record JASLCM010000147.1, on the reverse strand, counting down.
GGCAATAATTTTCAGGTAGCATCACTCTCTAACTGTTTTGTTGTTGGAATAGATGGTTCTGCCGACTCCTATGGTGGCATCATCAAAATAGATGAAGAACAAGTACAGTTAATGAAACGTAGAGGTGGGGTTGGACATGATTTATCTCATATTCGTCCAAAAGGATCTCCCGTAAAAAACTCAGCACTTACATCAACAGGTATTGTCCCTTTTATGGAGCGCTACTCTAACTCTACTCGTGAGGTTGCTCAAGATGGTAGAAGAGGTGCCTTAATGCTAACTGTCTCTATCAAACATCCAGACTCTGAAGCTTTCATTGATGCGAAGATGTCTGAAGGTAAAATTACAGGAGCCAATGTTTCTGTAAAGCTTGATGATGACTTTATGCAAGCTGCTGTGAACAACACTCCTTATATACAAAAGTACCCCATTGATGCAAAAGAGCCTAAGTATACAAAAGAAATTGACGCACAACATTTATGGAAAAAGATAGTCCACAATGCTTGGAAGTCTGCAGAACCTGGTGTGCTCTTTTGGGATACAATTATTAAAGAATCTGTTCCCGACTGTTATGCAGACTTAGGCTATAAAACGGTATCTACTAACCCTTGTGGTGAGATTCCGTTATGTCCCTATGATTCATGCAGACTCTTAGCCATAAATCTCTACTCATATGTGGTTAATCCTTTTACAGATAAAGCCTATTTTGACTTTGAACTCTTTAATAAGCACGTTGGTCTAGCTCAGCGAGTAATGGATGATATTATAGACTTAGAGCTAGAAAAGATTGAAAAAATTCTTGACAAAATAGTTAAAGACCCAGAAGATGAAGAGGTAAAGCGAACAGAGAAGGTCCTTTGGGAGAAAATCTACAAAAAGACAAGCCAAGGAAGAAGAACGGGTGTAGGAATTACTGCCGAAGGAGATATGTTGGCTGCACTTGGACTAAGATATGGCAGTGAAGAAGCAACAGACTTCTCTGAAAAAGTTCACAAAACCATAGCACTATCTGCCTACGGGTCCTCTGTTGATTTGGCAAAAGAGCGTGGCGCTTTTGAAGTTTTCGATGCCAACAGAGAGAAAAACAACCCTTTTATCAACAGACTTAAAAAGGAAGACCCATCACTTTATGATAGAATGGTTAAATATGGTAGAAGAAACATTGCTTGTTTAACAATTGCTCCTACGGGTACAACCAGTTTAATGACACAAACTACCTCGGGAATAGAACCTGTTTTTTTACCTGTATACAAGAGAAGACGTAAAGTTAATCCAAACGATACGAATGTCACCATAGATTACGTAGACGAAACAGGAGATGCTTTTGAAGAGTATATTGTCTTCCACCACAAGTTTGCCACCTGGATGGAGGTAAATGGATACGATACAACTAAAAAAATGTCTCAAAAAGAGATTGATGATTTAGTAAAGAAATCACCCTATTACAAAGCTACATCTAACGACGTAGATTGGTTAATGAAAGTTCAAATGCAGGGACGTATTCAAAAATGGGTGGATCATTCCATTAGTGTAACCATTAACCTTCCAAACGACGTAAGTGAAGATTTAGTAAATAAGCTTTACGTAGAAGCTTGGAAGTCGGGTTGTAAAGGTTGTACAGTTTATAGAGATGGTTCTCGATCGGGTGTACTAATTGCAGCAAAAGCAGAGAAAAAAGAGGCGAAACCAAGTTTACCAGAACAAGCAAAAGTTGTAGAAAGTCGTCCGGAGGTCCTTGAAGCCGATGTTGTTCGTTTTCAAAACAATAAAGAGAAATGGGTTGCTTTTGTTGGTTTACTAGATGGAAGACCCTATGAAATTTTTACAGGTTTACAAGATGACGAAGAGGGAATTTCTCTTCCTAAAAGCGTCGTTTCTGGAAAAATTATAAAGAATGTTGATGAAGAAGGAAACAAAAGATATGACTTCCAATTTCAAAACAAACGAGGATATAAGACAACAATAGAGGGACTATCTGAAAAATTCAACAAAGAATACTGGAATTACGCAAAATTAATATCGGGTGTGCTACGTTGGAGAATGCCTATTGAACAGGTGGTTAATCTCGTAAGCTCTCTACAGCTTGATGAAAATATCAATAACTGGAAAAATGGAGTAGAGAGAGCCTTAAAAAGATATGTAAAAGATGGTACAGAGGCTAAAGGAACAAAATGCCCTAACTGTGGCAATGCTACACTAGTTTACCAAGAAGGGTGTTTAATCTGTAAAACATGTGGTTCTTCTAGATGTGGATAGTATTAACTAACATAATTTTAAAGAGAGCTTTAACATAAGCTCTCTTTTTTTGTTTATCT
>JASLCM010000142.1 GCA_030151845.1 Bacteroides sp. | reverse complement strand
TACTAACTTATCAAATATCGACCCTAAAAGTCTCATTCCTAACACTTGAGACACAATTAACCAAATAGAGATAAAGATAAGAATCCCTATAAATATATTAATAGATCCCGACTCTTTCATTAACCTATAGGTGTAATAGAGTAATGAGGCTACAAGAAGAATATCTATAAAATCTTTTAAACTAAAATCAAAAAACACGATTTTTTATTTTTAATTAATACTTAATTCACTCTTGGTATTGAGTTGTCATTTCTACAATTTTTATCGCTTCAGCTGCAGCCTTCACATCATGCACCCTTAAAATATTCGCTCCTTGTAATAAAGCCATTGTATTTAGGACGGTTGTTCCATTCAAAGACTCCTCGGGAGTACTGTTTAGTAGCTTATAAATCATAGACTTCCTAGAAACGCCTATTAAGATAGGTAAATCAAACAACTTAAAGTCGCTTGTGTGTGCAAGAAGTTCATAATTATGCGCTAAACTTTTAGCGAATCCAAAACCAGGATCCAGTATTATATCAGAAACTCCAAGATCCTTTAATGTTCTAATGTGCTGAGAGAAATAGATAAACACCTCTCTCAAAAAGTTTTCATAGGTAGGATTCTGTTGCATATTCTGCGGAGTGCCCTTCATATGCATCAGAATGTAAGGTACATTAAGTTTTGCTATTGTCTTAAACATATTAGGATCTAATGACCCTGCAGAGATATCATTAATGATTGCGACACCGTACTCTTCTACACACATCCGAGCAACATCTGCCCTGAAAGTATCTACCGACAAGATTAAATGAGATCGCTCTTTGGATAACACCTCTAATGCTTCACGCAGCCTATCCATCTCCTCTTGTGCCGTTATATGTTCTGCGTTAGGTCTGGAGGAGTATGCACCAATATCAACTATTGTTCCTCCCTCTTCAATGATTTGATCTGCACGATGAAGCACCTCATGAGCAGAATGTATTCTACTCTTTTTATAAAAAGAGTCTGGGGTAATATTCATTATTCCCATAACTTGTGGATGAGACAGACTCATCAGTTCTCCACGAACATTAATAAATTTAGAGTTCTTCTGAAGTAAATCCATTTTAGCTTATTCTTGTTTATGCAAATGTAAAAAATAAACTCATCTTCTCTTATACCTAAAAGAGATATATCCTATTAAGAATAAGTACATTTAGATTCTTTTCGACTATAAATCGCATCAAAAATACAAATAAGCTTTATAAAAGTTCTATTACAAGTAGGGAGGCTAAAAAAATATTTATTTTATATTTGTATAAAAAAGATGGCTATGGATATTGAGCAAATTTACAACTGTTTTAAAAGGTGTAGTGGGGTAACAACAGATAGTAGAAAAATTACAAAAAACTCACTCTTTATTTCCCTTCGTGGTGAAACCTTCAATGGAAATAAGTTTGCTCTGCATGCTATTGAAAGTGGATGTTTGTTTGCTTTAGTAGATGACTCTAATTTTTACGATGCAAATAACCCCCAACTTATTTTAGTAGAAGATTGCCTCTTAACGCTTCAGCAACTAGCCACTTTTCATAGAGAAAAACTAGCCACCCCTATACTTGCTATAACAGGAACAAATGGAAAAACCACGACAAAAGAACTAATTACAGCTGTTCTTAAACAGAAGTTCAAAACACACGCTACGCAAGGGAATTTCAACAATCACATTGGAGTACCTTTAACTCTACTTCAGCTTAAGGAAGAGCATGAGATTGCGATTGTAGAGATGGGCGCTAGTCACCCTGGTGAAATAGAGTTTCTTACACAGCTGATTCGTCCAAATTTTGGCTTGGTGACCAATGTAGGGAAAGGGCATCTTGAAGGCTTTGGATCTTTTCAGGGTGTCATTCAAACGAAAACAGAGCTCTACACCTATCTACGAAAAAGTAAAGGAAAACTTTTTATTCAGGCCGACAATCCCTATTTAATGCCTCTTTCGGACGGGATAGACAAATACACTTATGGAGAAGGTAAAGGGGACATCAAGGGACATGTGCTTATTGGTGACTCTCCTTTCTTAACTTTTGAATGGAGTTTAAATAACCAGCAACGCGTAGTTCAGACGAACCTCGTTGGGAGTTACAATCTGGACAACTGCTTAGCGGCAGTAGCTGCAGGCTCCTATTTCGGCGTTTCTCCTCATCTAATCGACTCTGCTATAAGTAACTATAAACCAACCAACAACCGGTCTCAGCTTAGTGTAACAGATAGAAACAAGCTAATAATTGATGCTTACAATGCTAATCCTACTAGTATGCAAGCCGCTCTAATAAACTTTAAACAACTGGGAGATAAAAACAAGGTTGTCATCTTAGGTGATATGAAAGAACTAGGGAAAGACTCTATCAAAGAGCATAAAAAGATTCTTACACACTTAAAGAGATGTTCTTTTTCTAAGGTTTATCTGATTGGAGCTGAATTTGGTAAAGCAAATCAGGGCGTTTATCCTCATTATGATTCCATTGAACAGCTAATAAAAGAGTTAGCCGAACAACCTATCTCTGGATACACCATACTTATAAAAGGTTCAAATAGTCTACACCTGACTAAAGTGGTTTCTTCTTTGTAAGGTGTTTTAGAGAAAACGTAATTAAAGCTGAGGCTGTTATTGCTCCCAGCGAGTTTGCCAACAAGTCCAGCCACTCTCCGCCTCGATAGGTTGTTAGATACTCTTGCCCTAGTTCTACTGAACCACTAAAAAAGATGGGAAATAGACAAGCGATTACCCATCCTTTTCTAAAAGAGATCTTCTCTCTATGGGAGCGATAAAAATCCAACCAAATAACAGACGATAAAAAGAAGTACATGCCAAAGTGGACTATCTTATCCAAATGGGGTATATCTATCTCTGAATTAATAGAGGGCGGTTTAAAAAAGGAGAGATACAATAAAAGACCTATAGTTAGGAGTGAAAAGGTATAACGTTTAATTATATGCTTCATGATGGTTTCTTTTATGGGTTCAACTAACAAAAATAGAAGTTTTCTACCTACATTTAAACGGTTTATGCAAAAGACTTACTTTTAAAAGCTCTTTATGAAGTGGCACGAACTCTTCTATTTCACAAAACGAGAAAGGATTGGATTCAGTTGTATCATCCTACTCTTATTTACAGGTATCTTTTTTTATAGGCTAAGAGCAGATTTCTCTTCAGCCTCAACAGATAGTTTCGCTTCTCAAGATAGCCTATTAGTAGCTTACGAGCAGCAGTTGGCTCAAATCGAGGCTAATAAGAAGAAAAAAAGAGCAGTCCAAAGAACAACAGTTACATCGGCAATCACAGTTATGAATCTACATGCTTTTAACCCTAATACTGTAGATTCAACTACACTGGTTCAAATGGGACTCTCTCCCTACCTTGCTCGGAACATACTTAGATACCGAAGTAAGGGTGGAGTCTTTAGAACAAAGGAGTCGGTAAGCAAAATCTATGGAATGGATGAAAGAACATATCTAGCTTTACAACCCTATATAAGAATTGAATCCAACAAAGATTCAGTAAAACATAAGTCTTCCATTCAGTTTGAAAAGAAAGAGGCTCAGTTTACAGAAAAACAGGTAAAGATGAGCCCTGGTACAACGATTGATCTTAATAGTGCGGACACCCTCTCTTTAAAAAGAATACCAGGAATAGGTTCTTCTATTGCCCAACAAATAGTTTCTTATCGCTATAAGCTTGGAGGGTTTTACGCTGTAGAGCAGCTCAAAGAGATCCACCTTAAGAGTGAGCTTCTTAGCCCTTGGTTTACTTTATCGCCCAACGCTATACAAAAAATAAAAGTTAACTACACTACAGCTAGACAGCTCTCTAAGCACCCATACTTGAACTTTTACCAGGCTAAAATTATAGCAGAGCATAGGAAAAAATATGGGCAGATTCAAGCTATTACTGAATTAAGCCTCTATGAAGAGTTTACACCCGAAGATTTAGAGAGACTCTCTTTTTATCTAGACTTTAACCTGGAATAATTCTTCCATCTACCATATTAATGGTCCGATCTGTAAGCTTTGCCAGCTCCTCATCGTGTGTCACTATTACAAATGTTTGTCCTAATTCGGAGCGAAGCTCGAAAAAAAGTTGATGTAACTCCTCTTTGTTTTTACTGTCTAATGAACCAGAAGGCTCATCGGCTAATATAACTGCAGGGTTATTTATTAAAGCTCTAGAGACAGCTATACGTTGACGTTCTCCTCCCGATAGCTCATTAGGTTTATGCGAAGCCCTCTTGGAGAGTCCCATAAAAGACAAAATACGCTTTGCCTCTCTCTCTACTTCACTTCTCTCTCTACCAGCTATAAAGGCTGGGATCATAATGTTCTCTAGTGCTGTAAATTCTGGTAGAAGCTGATGAAACTGAAAAACAAAGCCTATATTTTTATTTCTAAACTCAGCGAGCTGTCTATCACTTAAGCCACTTAACGATTCTCCCCTAAACAGAATATCACCTTCATTAGGTCTGTCTAGAGTACCCATAATTTGAAGCAAAGTTGTTTTACCAGCTCCACTCGGTCCAACAATACTTACCACCTCTCCAGAATGAATTTCAAGGTCTATTCCTTTCAAAACCTCTAACGAGTCAAAACTTTTTTTTATCTCTCTTAGCTTTATCACAATATCTCTCTTTTATAGCCTTTTAATAACGTATTCAGCAAGAAAGCAACCAAAAACAGCAGGCATATAACTCACTGTACCACAGGTTGTCTTTTTATTTTCTTCATTCTCTACAAAAATAACAGCTCTCTCATCGGCTGGTTCCGAGCAAAAGACTACTGGAACATCTTGGTTCACACCCATTTTCTTTAGTCTTTTCCTCACCACTTTACTTAAACCGCATTGATAGGTTTTCCATAAACTAACCTGCTGTACTTTTGCTATATCCGATTTTGCTCCTGCTCCCATACTTGAAATAATAGGATATCCTCTTTGAAGCGTAA
>JASLCM010000062.1 GCA_030151845.1 Bacteroides sp. | reverse complement strand
CTCTGGATTTGTTGTCATCTCCTTTTTTAGGAATTTAGCAGTCTCTTTTATCTTCTCTAACATACTCTAAAATATTTTGGATGAAATTATTTTCTTGATTTTGTAAAATCTCTACTTGTATAGGTAAAGCATAGATGGCCTCTTTTAGCTCTTTCGAAAGATGTGGGTTCTCCACTAATCTCATAGCATCTTTCTCTGTTGTAATAATGAGTTTTTTATCTCCCTTTATCTTACTAAAACTTTTCTCTATAAACTTTAAATCTGTTGCAGTAAAATTATGATGATCTCCATAATGAATTTCCTCGACAGAAGCTATATATTTACTTAGCTCTTTTTTAATTGTATAAGGATTAGCTATACCTGTTACTAATAGAACCTTTGTATCTTGTTTTAGTTCAGATAAAGAGATCTTTTTTTGTTGACTTGTAGGTGAAATAGGTCTTAAATCTTTGTATTTAAAGCAGGAAAAGTACAATTTTTGAAAAGGATATAAATCCAAACGCTTAGAAACAATGTTGAAATCTATCGGTTTAATTGTATCTGGACACTTAGTAACAATAACAATATGTGCCCTGTTTTTTGCATACAGAGGCTCCCTGAGTCGCCCTGCAGGAAGAAGAGCATCATCACATATGAGCCGGTTGTAATCAGTTAGTAAAATATTTAACCCAGCTTTAATGCGGCGGTGTTGAAAAGCATCGTCCAACAAAACCACCTCCACTGGAGGCTCTTTTAATTTACTTAGTTTCTGTACACCTTCTACTCGATTTTCTGCTACTGCCACATAAGCTTGGGGAAATTTTTGTGCTATCTGCATCGGTTCATCTCCAATGCTTGATGCACTACTATTTTCGTCTGCTAGGATGAACCCCTTTGTGCTTCTTTTATAACCTCTGCTTAAGATAGCAACTTTGTATCTCTTTTTTAGAACCTCAACCAAGAATTCTGTGTGCGGTGTTTTTCCTGTTCCACCTACAGTTAAGTTTCCAATGCAGATGATAGGTAACTGAAAACGATGTGACTTTTTAACTCCCCAATCGTACAGTTTATTCCTTATGTTCACACCTAATCCATAGAGAATGGAGAGAGGCTGTAACCATTTATTTATCTTTATCGGATTATTGTTCATGTTTATTACTACTTGAAATCAAGATAGTATGGCATTCTCATTTGTAAAACATCACTATCTAGTAGATCATTTAATAATTTATATTCATTATAGAAAGAGCCTATTTTACGAGCAAATATCTTTTCAGAAAGATAATCCTCTATGTCTGTTTCTAAAAGTTTTGCTAGAAAATCTTTCTTTTTAGGATAGGAAATTAAGGAGTACTCTTCTATTTCTGCTAGTTCTTTTGCTAATTCAATAGCACGATCTAATCCTCCTAACTCATCCACTAATCCCAACTCCTTAGCTGTCTCACCAGTCCAAACTCTTCCCTCAGCCACTTTTCCTACCTCTTCTTTGGTAAGTCCTCTACCGTTTGCACAGCGTGTAAGGAAGAGGTCATAACCCCTATTTACATTCATTTGAATGATCGCTGTCTCCTCTGCGCTTAGTGCTTTGTTTGGAACGCCTAGATCAGAATGGGCATTTGTTTTTACCCCATCAAAATTAATACCTATTTTGCTCAACAGTGATTTATTTTTAAACCACATTCCATAGATTCCTATTGAGCCAGTAAGTGTAGTGGGCTGTGCAACGATTCGATCGGCAGCAGCAGAAATATAGTAGCCACCTGATGCTGCATAATCTCCCATAGAAACAACAACAGGTTTAGTCTCTTTTAGGTCCATTATAGCTTTCCATATTTGTTCAGATCCAAAAGCACTACCACCAGGGCTATTTACCCGTAAGACTACAGCTTTAACATCTTTATTTTCTTCTAATTTCTTTAAATCCTTAATAACCTTTTGAGAGTTTATGCCGTTTTCAGGAGATAGGGGATTACTCCTTCCTCCCATATCAATTCCGCCATATGCATAGTATACAGCTAAAATATTACCACTTTTATTCTTAGGTTTAGCTTGTGCTGCATTTTGCATGGTTTTTAAACTGATGGTGTTTAAATCGTCATCTTTATCTAATCCCAGCTGTGCTTTTAAAAAATCCTTGACCTCACTTTTGTAGATAAGTGAGTCTGCTAATCCTGCTTTGATAGACTCTTCGGCAGGGTAGAATAAGAGAAGTTTATCGGCCAGTCGATTTAGTGAGTCGACAGGGATTGCTCTTGACTCCGAAACACCTTTTAGCATATTACTCCATAACGAACTTAAGAAATGTTGAGTTTGTTCTCGGTTAGCTTCGCTCATTTCATTAAGAATATAAGGTTCCACAGCCGATTTATAAGTTCCAACTTTGAATATTTGAGCTTCTACACCTAGTTTGTCTAGTAAGCCTTTAAAGAAAATAGGAGTTGCCGACAATCCGTTCCATTCAATAGATCCTATTGGATTTAATAAGATTTTATCGGATATACTTGATAGGTAGTATCCACCTTGCGAGTAGGTATCAGCATAGGATACGATGAACTTCCCATCAGACTTGAAGTCTACTAAAGCATTTCGTAGCTCTTCAAGTGAGGCAAATGAGCCAGTTAACATTTCATAGTTGATATAGATACCTTTAACCTTATCGTTTTCCTTTGCTTTCTTTATAGCTTTGAGTAAGTCTTCTAGCCCATAAGTTGTTTGGCTATTGTCGCCTAGGATACTCTCTAGCGGATTTTCAATTTTTCTCTCTTCTAAACTTCCTTTAAAATGCAAGGTTAATATGGACTTATCTTGTATAATAGTCTCTCCTGCATCACTTTTTGCAGCTATAATGCTGGCAAAGAGAACCATTCCTATGAAGAAGAGGACCATAGAGCTCACTATAATCCCTGTAATAGTGGCCAACGTGTACTTTATAAAATCTTTCATTTTATCAAAAAAAATTAGGTTTAGAATTTGTTATCTAACAAAGATAAAGAAAGCGGGTGATTTTTACCTATCTTTTTACCTATTTTGTTTAAAATGTGATAAAAGTAAAGGGAGAGATTTGTACAAATCTCTCCCTTTATAGACTCTATACTTTACTCGCTCTTTATTTTTTTGTTAACTTAAAAGAACAGGTAGTTCTTGTAAAATCTTTTACATTCTCATCTCCAACTATTACCTCAGTTACAATGAGTTTCATATTAATCTCTTTGTTCTCTAAATTAGCTATAGCTGGATTTTCGGGTTCAATCTTTAATGTAATTTTACTAGCTAGTTCTCCTTGATTCTCCTCTCCATCTTTACGTGGAGTAGGTATGATAACCACTAAATCTTCTTTATTGAGTGTGAGTTTTATACTTTTTCCATCGTCTGCAAACTTTCCACTATATCCAATTTTATAAGTTTCTCCTTGAATAGGTTTATTTTCTTCAGCTTGATTGGCTGTAGGTTCTACAGGGTTTATTATAGGATCTAAAAGTTCCTTTACAGGTAGATTTTTCAGTTCTATTGTAGATTCATTAACTGTAGCAGTTATATCCCAAGACTTAGCCTCTTCTGCTTCCTCATAAGGAGTTGGACCTTCTTCTAAGTACATTTTCCCATCATAAGCACCATTGATTATTGCTAACGGATTTTCGTCATCATCGCTGGAGCAGGCAGCAAAGGATACCATTAAAAGTGAGCAAACAAGCGTAAAAAGTAGATTTTTTGTTTTAGTAAATGCTTTCATTTCAATTTTTTTTAAATATAAAAAAGCTTTAATCTACTTATCTAGAATTGTAGAGATAAGCTTTTAACTAAAAATGTTATCATTAGATAAATGAGCAAAAACTAAAATACTGCATTTGAAAGATACTTTTTTTATAATATATCATGAAAATGGATGGATATACTTCTTTTATAAAACTAAAAGGGGAGAATTTTAAAATTCTCCCCTTTTTAATATCTAGAAAATAGGTTTACTTCGCTAATGCAGTAGCAATGTCTACAGCAACAGCAACGGTACAACCAACCATTGGATTGTTACCCATACCTAAGAATCCCATCATTTCAACGTGAGCAGGTACAGAAGATGAACCAGCAAACTGTGCATCAGAGTGCATACGTCCCATAGTATCTGTCATACCGTATGAAGCTGGACCAGCAGCCATATTGTCTGGGTGTAGAGTACGTCCTGTACCACCACCTGAGGCTACAGAGAAATATCTCTTGCCAAGTTCCATACGCTCTTTCTTATAAGTTCCAGCAACAGGATGTTGGAAGCGAGTAGGGTTTGTTGAGTTACCAGTAATAGATACATCAACTCCTGCTTCATGCATAATTGCTACACCTTCTCTAACATCATCGGCTCCGTAGCATTTTACCTTAGCACGTGGACCATTAGAATAAGCAATTTCTTTAACTACCTTTAGTTCAGAAGTGTGGTAGTTAAACTCAGTTTCAACATAAGTAAATCCGTTGATACGTGAGATGATTTGTGCTGCGTCTTTACCTAAACCATTAAGGATACAGCGTAGAGGTTCTTTACGAACTTTATCTGCCTTTGCTGCAATCTTGATAGCACCTTCGGCTGCTGCAAATGATTCGTGTCCAGCTAGGAAAGCAAAACACTTAGTCTCTTCACGTAAAAGACGAGCAGCAAGGTTACCGTGTCCGATACCTACTTTACGGTCTTCTGCAACAGAACCAGGGATACAAAAAGATTGTAGTCCAATTCCAATTGCTTCAGCTGCTTCAGCTGCATCCTTACAGCCCTTCTTGATAGCAATAGCTGCACCTACAACATAGGCCCATTTTGCATTTTCGAAGCAGATAGGTTGAGTTTCTTCACAAGTTTTATAAGGGTTGATACCAATGCCATCGCAAATAGCTTTAGCTTCCTCGATATCCTTTATTCCGTTTGCGTTTAACACTGCGTTAATCTTATCGATACGGCGAGTGTAACTTTCAAATAATGCCATATTGTTTATCTCTCTTTATTATTATTCTTGACGTGGGTCTATAAATTTAACTGCTCCATCTTCTTTGGTGAAGCGTCCATAAGTTCCGGTAACTTTTTTCAATGCTTCATTTGCATCTGTACCTTTCTTAACTTCGTCCATGAATCTTCCCATGTGTACAAACTCGTAACCACAGATTTCATCATTTTCATCCAATGCAAGGGTCTTAATATAACCTTCTGCCACTTCAAGGTAACGAGGACCTTTAGCTAGAGTTCCATATAGAGTACCAACTTGGCTACGTAGACCTTTACCCAAGTCTTCGAGACCAGCACCAATCGTTAATCCACCTTCAGAGAAAGCTGATTGTGTACGACCGTATACAATTTGTAAGAATAGCTCACGCATTGCTGTGTTTATCGCGTCACATACAAGGTCTGTATTTAGTGCCTCAAGAATTGTTTTTCCTGGTAAAATTTCTGAAGCCATCGCTGCTGAGTGTGTCATACCAGAGCAACCAATAGTTTCGATAAGAGCTTCTTGAATAATTCCCTCTTTAACATTAAGTGTAAGCTTACATGCTCCTTGTTGTGGAGCACACCAACCCACACCGTGTGTTAATCCAGAAATATCAACAATCTCTTTAGATTTTACCCATTTGCCTTCCTCAGGTATGGGAGCTGGACCATGGTTAGGTCCTTGCTTAACAACACACATGTGTTCCACTTCGTGTGAATAAGTCATAATTTACCTTTTTTAAATAATATATATAAATAATATGTAGCCAAAGTTCTGTGCCACAAAGGTAGAAGAAATATTTGTGAATACAAATTGACATTTCGTTCTTTTTTTTAATCCAATTGTTAATGATTCTAAGTAATGAATCTAGAAAATGAGGGACCTTATTGACCAATCTCTTAAAAGATTACAATCTAAATAGGCATGGAATTAAAATAGATTCTCTATTTTTGTTCAATAAATAAAATACCGTAAAGGAAAAGTTAAGTATTAGTATGGTTGAGATAGCAGATAAAGAGTTAGAACAAGCGGCAAGTAAAGGAATGGATGATTTTCTTGAGTTATTTATAGCCGCCTATTTAAAGAAGATAGACAATGAGCTAACAGCAGATAATATGCATAAGCTAACAGGAGATCAGCACGTATTACTCTCTTATTCTATCTTTAGAAAGGAATTATTAGAAGGCGGATTTTGTCAATTAATCCAAAATGGGTACGGAGGATATATTTTTGATAATCCTTTTGCTAAAGCGATGCGTTTATGGGGTGCAGGAGATTTTGCCAAACTCCTTTATAAAGCCAAAGAGATATTTGATAAAAATCGTGAAGATTTAGAAAAGGAGAGAACAGAAGAGGAATTTATGGCCATGTATGAGACGTATGAAGTTTTTGATGAACTTGAGGAGAGTTTCTTTGAGGAGGAAGAGTTGATTTCTACCATAATAGCAAGCTATGTAGATGAGCATATTGAGCTTTTTGCAAAAATAGTTTAACTATCGATGCAGTATTTTAGAAGTGTTAGCATTTAATAACTATAGGCTTCTTTAAAAGGGAGGTATTTAAAAGGGTAATTATTTAATTTATTATATTTGTTTTGTAAAAGCTATGGTTATGAAAACGACATTTAAAGCTCTAGTAGCATTTTCCTTGATTCTTTTGGTTGTAGGGTTTAGCTCTTGCTTAAATTCTGACGATACACCGATGAGATTGGGCTCATTTGTAACTCTTAACTCTCTTTATCCTGTAGATCGAATATTAATAACTGATGAGGGATATAAGTTATCACCAACCAATCCTAATGCTTTAATGAGGAGAACAGAAGGTGGTGAAGCCAGTTATCCAACGCGTGCTTCTATTGTTTTTGAACTGGCAGATGGAGCAGAACATTTTGATCCAGAAACCGTAAACTCAGTAACAATTGTACAGGCACTTGAAATCCCTACTAAAACAATGTCTCCTAAACACGATGTTGATGAAAAATTCTACATTTCTAAACTAGGGAATATCTCTGCCGGTAATGGATATGTTACGCTATTGGATTTTGTCTTTAACACAACAGAAAAAGAGTTATCAGAAAATGGTGTGCTAAAGATGTTTAATATGTATATTGATCGTGTAGATAAAGATACATTGTTTATTAACTTTGTGCGTGAAGTTCAAGAAGAGGAAGGTTTTGCGATGGAAAGAGCAGGCTTTATGAGTGTACAATTGCCTCATAGAGTAGAGTTGCAAAGTAACTACCCCGATATTGAGCTGAGCGGTGACTCAGTAAATGTTAAAATAGTTTCGAAGGGGAGATTGGATGAGTGGTTGAAAACTAATCCAGCTGTCATTCGAGCAAAAATTAATTAAACATTGAATTATAAAGAATTAATTAGAATATCGTTATTATTAATTTCCTCTCCTGCTAAGGCATGGGAGGAAATTCGTTTTGAAGACAAACGAAAGGTACATACTGAATTTGTTTATCCCTACTTAGGGATAATCGCTCTAGTTACATTTCTAAGTCTCATATTTAGTTATGGATGGGGAGAGCCGCTAAGTTATCAGTTGGCAATGAAAGAGTGTTGTAGTCTCCTAGTCTCCTTGTTTGGTGGTTTTTACTTAGCTTCCTATGCTGTACATAAATACCTAGTCTCTGTTTTAGGTGTAGAACAAGACATAGTGGAGGCTCAGCAGCTCACTGGCTACTCACTTGTTGTTTACTTTTTATTAACCTTGTTGTTAGGAATTGCTCCATCTTTTCGTGTTATTAGTTGGGTTATTCAGATTTACACAGCCTATGTGGTGTGGGAGGGATTATCTGCATTGGCCTCCGAAATAGATGACAACAAGCGAGCTACCGCGACTGTTTGGATAACAGTATTTGTGCTGTTAAGTCCAAGACTAATCTACTTTGTTTTTGATAAATTACTTCATATATTGAACTAAGATGAGTAAGACCAACATAAATATAAAGAATAGAAGAGCTACCTTTGATTATGAAATCATAGAAACCTATACAGCAGGAATAGTACTTACAGGCACAGAAATTAAGTCTATTCGTATGGGGAAAGCCAGTTTGGTAGATACATTCTGTTACTTCTCTAGTACTGAAGAATTATGGGTGAAAAATATGAGTATTTCTGAATACTTTTATGGCTCTTATAACAACCATAATGCTCGGAGAGATCGTAAGTTATTACTACAAAAACAAGAGATTAGAAAATTGATAAGAGGGACTAAGGAGACAGGTAATACAATTATTCCTTTGCGGCTATTTATTAATGATAGAGGATTAGCCAAAGTTGTTATAGGTTTAGCTCGAGGTAAGAAACAATACGACAAACGAGAGAGCCTGAAAGAGAAGGATGCCAAAAGAGATATGGATCGTATGTTCAAATTCTAATATGCAAACCTCTTTTTATCAACGCATTAAAAGTTGTGTACTTACTGCGTTACCCAGCTCTTTAAAAACCTCTTTTTGGTTGCTGAAGCTAATGCTTCCCATATCACTAGTAGTTCGCTTACTGGATTACTATGGGGTGATTGTTTATCTCTCTAATTTCTTTCAACCTCTTTTTAATTTAATAGGTTTATCTGGAAGTCTAGCCATCGTATTTATAACGAGTGTGTTCTTACCTCTCTATGGTA
>JASLCM010000045.1 GCA_030151845.1 Bacteroides sp. | reverse complement strand
TGCCATCTTATCACCAACACCAATTTTTCTCTTTTTAGCAATGCTAACCTTAGCCATTTGAATAATTCCGGCTGGTAACTCATCACCAATGGTAATAGCGAATTTCTTACGTTTCATTTCCGCATCTAACTCTTTATACTTCTTAATGTAGTTAAGAATTAGCGTACGAATCATATTATTTGTTTTCTCATCTTCAGTCCAACCACTCAGTTGAACAGCAGTAAAGTCTAATGTAGAGAAATCAGACGGATGGAAGCGAGCTCCCTTAGAGATAACATCAGCACCTAAGTAGTCTTTAACACCTAAAGACTCTTTACCTTCAGTTAACACAAGTAGTTTGTTTATCAATAGCTTTCTTAGCTCAGCTACTTCATTGTCAAACTCTTCATCAATCTTTGGAAGTAAGGCTTTGTCTGCCTTCTTCTGATCTCTAGACTTAACAACACGTGAGAATAATCTTTTATCAATAACAACTCCACTTAGTGAAGGAGAGGCCTTCAAAGATGCATCTTTAACATCTCCAGCTTTATCTCCAAAAATAGCGCGAAGCAGTTTCTCTTCAGGAGATGGGTCTGATTCACCTTTTGGGGTAATCTTACCAATCATAATATCACCTGGCTGAATACGAGCACCAATTCGAACAATTCCGTTCTCATCTAAGTCTTTAGTTGCCTCTTCACTCACATTAGGGATATCCGAAGTTAACTCTTCCATACCACGCTTTGTTTCTCTTACCTCAAGAGAGTACTCTTCAACATGGACAGAAGTTAATAAGTCTTCACGGACAACACGCTCACTTAAAACGATAGCATCCTCATAGTTATAACCTTGCCAAGGCATATAGGCCACAACTAGGTTCTTACCCAATGCTAATTCTCCGTTCTCAGTAGAGTAACCCTCCGTTAAAATTTGACCTTTAGTTACACGTTCACCTTTGGTACAAATTGGACGAAGGTCTATTGTCATGCTTTGATTCGTCTTGCGGTACTTAGGAATATGATACTCCTTCAGCGCAGGTTCAAAGCTTACAAAATCTTCTTCATCTGTTCTGTCGTAAAGAATCTTTATTGTTGTTGCATCAACAAAAGCAACAACCCCTTCACCCTCTGCAGTAATTTGCGTACGAGAGTCGGTTACTAACTGACGCTCAACTCCAGTTCCTACGATAGGAGCCTCTGGACGAATAAGCGGAACAGCCTGACGCATCATGTTCGACCCCATCAGTGCACGGTTCGCATCATCATTCTCTAGGAATGGAATAAGTGATGCCGCTATAGATGCTATCTGTTGAGGGGCAACATCCATCAAGTTAACCTCAGCGGGTTCAACGACAGGATAGTCTGCCTCTAGTCTTGCTTTAACTCTTGAGCGTTCAAAGTTTCCTTCATCATCAAGAGGAGCATTACCTTGAGCAATTATTTTATCTTCTTCCTCTTCAGCTGTTAAATAAACAACTCCATTTTCAGTAATATCCACTTTCCCATTTTCAACCTTACGGTAAGGAGTTTCAATAAAACCAAGGTCATTAATTTTAGCATATACACAAAGAGAAGAGATCAAACCAATGTTTGGTCCTTCAGGAGTTTCAATTGGACATAAACGTCCGTAGTGTGTATAATGCACGTCACGAACCTCGAATCCAGCTCTTTCACGAGAGAGTCCTCCTGGTCCTAATGCAGACATACGTCTTTTATGGGTAATTTCAGCCAAGGGGTTGGTCTGGTCCATAAATTGAGACAAAGCATTAGTCCCAAAGAAAGAGTTGATAACTGAAGAGATTGTTTTAGCATTAATCAGATCAACAGGAGTAAACACTTCATTATCACGAACATTCATTCGCTCACGAATTGTTCTAGACATTCTCGCTAAACCGATAGCAAATTGATTAGAGAGTTGTTCACCAACAGTTCTAACACGTCTATTACTCAAGTGGTCTATATCATCAACAATTGTCTTAGAGTTGATTAACTCAATAAGATATTTGATGATTTCTATAATATCTTCTTTAGTAAGAACCTTAACATCCATGTCTGTAGATAGGTTAAGCTTCTTATTAATTCTATATCTACCTACCTCACCCAGATCGTACCTCTTTTCCGAGAAGAACAGGTTGTTTATAACTTCACGAGCTGAAGCGTCATCTGCAGGATCAGCATTACGAAGTTGTCTATATATATAGAGAACAGCCTCTTTCTCTGAGTTACTTGGGTCTTTTTGAAGTGTGTTGTAGATGATGGAGAAGTCGGACTGATTCACCTCTTCTTTATGCAAAAGAATATGAGATGCACCAGATTCATAAATCTCGTCCAAATGCTCTTTCTCTATGATTGTTTCGCGGTCAATAATAACCTCGTTACGTTCGATAGATACAACTTCTCCAGTATCTTCGTCTACGAAATCCTCAATCCAAGTCTTAAGCACACGTGCAGCAAGTTTTCTTCCTACAACTTTCTTAAGGTTAGTCTTGGTCACCTTTACCTCTTCTGCGAGGTTAAAGATTTCAAGAATATCTTTATCGGTTTCAAAGCCAATTGCACGAAGTAATGTAGTAACAGGAAGTTTTTTCTTTCTGTCGATATAGGCATACATTACGTTATGAATATCGGTAGCGAATTCAATCCAAGATCCCTTAAAAGGAATAATTCTTGCTGAATATAGCTTTGTACCGTTGGCATGAACACTCTGTCCAAAAAACACCCCTGGCGATCTATGAAGTTGTGATACAATGACACGCTCAGCACCATTTATAACAAATGTAGCCTTATCAGTCATATAAGGAATAGGACCTAAGAATACATCTTGAATAACAGTGTCGAAATCCTCATGATCTGGATCCGTACAGTACAATTTTAACTTAGCCTTTAGGGGTACACTATAAGTTAGGCCACGATCTATACACTCCTCAATAGAGTATCTAGGTGGATCTATATAGTAATCTAAAAACTCAAGTACGAAATTGTTCCTAGTGTCAGCAATAGGAAAGTTTTCAGCAAAAACTTTATACAGCCCCTCTTTCTTACGCTTTTCTGGAGGTGTATCAAGTTGTAAAAAGTCTTTGAATGACTTCAATTGCACTTCTAAGAAATCCGGATATTGAAGTGGATTTTTTATGGAAGCAAAATTAACTCTTTGATTTACAGTGGTTGAAGACATCTATTAGTGATTTTGTAGAACTTAATATTAAATATATACACAAAAAGGTTAAGAACCCTTTTAATATAAGGGTTCTTAACCGAATTACCTGATATTCAGGTTAATTTATTTAAGTTCAACTTCAGCTCCAGCTTCTTCTAATTCTTTTTTAAGTGCTTCTGCTTCGTCTTTAGCTAAACCTTCTTTCAATACGCTAGGTGCTGCGTCAACTAAATCTTTAGCATCTTTTAGACCGATACCACAAGCTGTTTTAACAGCTTTTACTACTTGTAATTTAGCTGCACCAGCTGACTTCAACACAACGTCGAATTCACTTTTTTCTTCAGCTGCACCACCTTCTGCAGGACCTGCTGCTACTGCAACAGCTGCTGCTGCTGGTTCGATGCCGTATTCTTCTTTTAAGATAGTTGCAAGTTCGTTAACTTCTTTCACTGTTAAGTTAACTAGTTCTTCTGCAATCGCTTTCAAATCTGCCATTTTTGTATAGTTTTAATGTTTATTTTTTACTTAAATTGGATATAATTATTCTTTATCAGCAAGAGTCTGTAATACTCCGTGAATGGTGTTTCCACCAGATTGAAGAGCTGAGATAACATTCTTCGCAGGTGATTGTAGCAATGCAACAATTTCTGCAATAACCTCTTCTTTGCTCTTAATAGATACAAGTGCTTCAAGATGTTCGGCTCCTACATAGAATCCTTCTTCTGCATAAGCAGCTTTCAAACCAGGAATTCCGTTTTTAGCAACCTTCTTGATTAGTTTTGCGGGTGCATTTGCTGTATCGCAACACATCAACGCTGTTGTACCTTTAAGGGTTTCAAATAGAGGAGAATAATCTCCCTCTAGAGTTTCTAATGCTTTTTTAAGCAAAGAGTTTTTCACCACCATCAGCTTGATATCAGCATTGAAACAAGCTCTTCTTAGTTGACTAGTAGCTACAGAATCCATAGCAGCAGTATCCACTAAGTAAAAGTTTTTGTATTCATTTAGCTGATCAGCTATAAGGCCTATAATTTTGTTTTTATCTTCCTTTCTCATGTCTTATTTTTTTTCAATTTCCACAACTGATTTAGGGTCAATTTTAATCCCCTTACTCATTGTACTAGAAAGATAAATACTCTTAATATATGTCCCTTTAGCAGAAGCAGGTTTCAACTTAACGATAGTTGAAATAAACTCTTTCGCATTATCACGGATCTGCTCAGCAGTAAATGAAGCTTTACCAATTGAAGTATGAACGATTCCACTCTTATCGACTTTGAAATCAATCTTACCTTGTTTCACTTCTTTAACAGCTTGCGCAACATCCATTGTCACAGTACCACTCTTAGGGTTAGGCATTAAGCCTCTTGGTCCAAGGACTCTACCCAATGGTCCAATTTTACCCATAACGGATGGCATAGTGATAATTACATCAATATCAGTCCATCCACCTTTGATCTTATCGATATATTCATCAAGACCAACGTAGTCAGCACCAGCTTCTTTTGCAGCAGCTTCCGCATCAGGTGTACAAAGAACAAGAACTCGAACTTCTTTACCAGTACCGTGAGGTAATGATACCACACCTCTCACCATTTGATCAGCTTTACGTGGATCAACACCTAAACGTATATCAAGATCAACTGAAGAGTCAAACTTTGTAAAAGTAATTTCTTTTACTAAAGCCGCAGCCTCCTTTAGCGAGTATGCTTTCCCTGCTTCAATCTTTTCTTCAGCTAACTTTTGATTTTTTGTCAGTTTACTCATTACAATTGAAGTTTTAATTATTTAGTGGGAATTCACCTTTAATAGCAATACCCATACTTCTGGCAGTTCCAGCAACCATTCTCATAGCAGAATCCACGGTAAAACAATTTAAGTCAACCATTTTATCTTTTGCAATAACCTCTACCTGCTCCCATGTCAGCTCAGCTGCACGTTTACGGTTAGGCTCTGCAGATCCACTTTTAACCTTAGCATGTTCAAGTAATTGAATAGCAACGGGTGGAGTCTTAACGATAAAATCGAAAGATTTATCAGAGTAATAAGTAATTATTACTGGTAATACCTTTCCTGCTTTATCCTGGGTCCTGGCATTGAATTGCTTGCAGAACTCCATAATATTAATCCCTTTAGCACCTAATGCAGGGCCAACGGGAGGTGATGGATTTGCCGCTCCTCCTTTAATCTGTAATTTGATTAGTCCAGCAACTTCTTTAGCCATTTTTCAATAATTTTTATTATAAACAATCAGCATCAATAACAAACTAGCGTAACCTAGCTTACTCTTTCTCAACATGTAAGAAATCCAATTCGAGAGGAGACTTCCTTCCGAATATTTTAACCATAACCTTAAGCTTTTTCTTTTCGTTATTCACCTCTTCTATTATCCCTGTAAATCCACTAAATGGACCATAAGTCACCTTTACTGATTCACCCACAACAAATGGGATATTCATTTCATCAGCATTTTCTTGCAACTCATCTACAGTACCTAGAATTCGATTAACTTCTGATTGACGCAAAGGCACAGGTTTATTTGCACCACCTAAGAAACCAATAACGTTTGGAGTGCTACGAATTTGGTGAGCAACCTCTCCAACAAGTTCAGCTTCGATTAAAACATACCCAGGAAGATAGCTTCTTTCCTTAACGATACGTTTACCATTACGAACCTGATAAACTTTTTCAGTAGGGATTAAGACTTGTGATACATACTCTCCTAAAGAGCTGTTCTTCATATCAGCCTCAATATACTCCTTGATTTTTGATTCTTTTCCACTAATAGCACGAAGAACGTACCATTTTTTTGCATTGTCAGACATTTAATTCCTTCCTTGGTTTAGTTTGGATAAATAAGACGTTCCATTAAATTCTGGAAACTGAAGTCCATAACGAATACTACCAACGCTATAAGTAGGGAAGCACATAAAACTACAACAGCGCTATTGGTTAGCTCCGAATAGGTTGGCCATGATACCTTGTGAACAAGTTCATCATAGGACTCTTTGATTTTTGATGCTATTTTTCTCATCCTGTATAAATATTTGCACGGAAGGAGAGGCTCGAACTCCCGACACCTGGTTTTGGAGACCAGTGCTCTACCGACTGAGCTAAACCCGTAT
>JASLCM010000038.1 GCA_030151845.1 Bacteroides sp. | reverse complement strand
AAAGAAAATAGCAAAACTGCCCTTTGTGCGTGATGTAGAGAAGGTTTGGATGAACACTGCAACAGAGTCTACAGTCTTAGAGCGTGAGCCTATTTTTACAGAAGAAAATCAATATGAGCACTATTACGGTATAGCCGAAGACCAAATAAAATTAAACAATGGAGACTATTTGCATACTTTAGGCTATAAAGGGAAAGGTGTTCAAATAGCTGTTGTTGATGCAGGGTTTCACAACTTAGATCGCATTCCGCTGTTAGACAATTTAGACGTTCTAGGAGTAAAGGACTTTGTAGACCCTAAGAGCAATCTTTTCTTATTAAATAGTCATGGTCTCTCCGTTCTCTCTTGCATAGGGATGAATAAACCGAATGTTTATGTAGGAACAGCACCTGAGGCCTCCTTTTGGTTGCTGAGAAGCGAAGACGAAGATTCAGAACATTTAGTAGAGCAGGATTACTGGTCGGCTGCCGTTGAGTTTGCAGATAGTGTAGGTGTAGATATCATAAACTCTTCATTGGGTTACTATGCTTTTGACGACTCCATAAAAAACTATACTTTTCGTGACTTAACGGGAGAATATGCGCTTATATCCAAACAGGCCTCTCGCTTGGCCGATAAAGGCATTGTGCTAGTGACAAGTGCTGGTAACTCAGGTAAAGGTTCTTGGAAGGAGATAACCCCTCCAGCCGATGCTAAAGATGTGTTAACTGTAGGTGCTGTTGATGAACAGCGAGAGCTTGCACCATTCTCTTCTATAGGAAACACAACAGATGGTCGAATAAAACCAGATATTGTCTCTTTTGGATTCTCCACTCGAGTTGTAGGAGAGAATGGAGTGATAAAAACTGCTCATGGAACCTCTTTTTCTACTCCTATAATAAGTGGACTAGTAGCCTGTTTGCGTGAGGCATTTCCTAAATTAACGGCCAAACAGTTAATTCATGTGGTAAAAGAGAGTGGAGATAGATCTTGTTTCCCAGATAATATATATGGTTTTGGTATACCTAACTTTGAGGTTGCATACCGACTAGCAAAAGAGTTGGAAGAATGAATGTTCTGAGTCTGCTAGAACTGAATAGCTTAGTTCGGAGAGGAATAGAGCAATGTCTACCTGATACTTATTGGGTTCAGGCTGAACTTAGTGATGTTCGAGAGAATGCAAGTGGGCACTGTTATTTTGAACTCATAGAAAAACACCCAACTCGAGCTACTTTTTTAGCAAAAGCAAGAGGAATGATTTGGGCAAACTCTTATCTATTACTTAAGAGTTTTTTCGAAGAGTCGACAGGCCTCTCTTTCTCTAGTGGAATCAAAGTTTTGGTAGAAGTAAGTGTACAGTTTCATGAGCTTTATGGCTATAGCTTGGTGGTGCAGAACATAGACCCTTCCTATACACTAGGAGATCTAGCAAAGAAAAGGAAGGAGATTCTTAAGCAATTAGAGGAGGAAGGAGTATTAAATCTGAATAAAGAACTCGACTTTCCTAAATACCCCCAACGAATAGCTGTTATCTCGTCAAAAACAGCAGCAGGGCTTGGTGATTTCTTAGACCAGTTAAAAAATAACTCACATCGGCTTAAATTTAAAGTCGACCTATTTCCAGCAGTGATGCAAGGAGAAGGATTAGAGGAGAGCGTCCTTGCAGCTATGGATGCTATTCTAAAAGAAGAGGATCAATATGATTTGGTCGTATTGATTCGTGGTGGAGGAGCTGCATCAGATCTAACAGGGTTTGATACCTATCTACTTGCAGCTTCTTGCGCGCAGTATCCAATTCCCATTGTTGCAGGAATAGGGCATGAACGAGATGAAACTGTTCTTGATTCTATTGTGCATACTAGTGTTAAGACTCCAACTGCAGCAGCAGAATTTTTAATAAGAAAACTATGGGCAGACGTAGAAGAAATCTGGGAAAAATATGCTTTGGTTATCAAGCAGGTAGAAAATAAGTTAAAAACAGAAACACAACGGCTGTCTCAGTTTGTTAATGCACTTTCTTATCGGCCCAAGGAGGTCCTTGTCGAGCACTCCCATCAACTCAGTTCACTCCTACATGAAGCGAATACACGGGTTAACATGAAGCTTCTAAATTACAAACATCAACTACAACTACTGTCTCAGCGTTTAGAGGATGTTTCCCCCCTTAAGCTGTTAGAAAAAGGGTATTCCTTAACTTTTCATCATGGAAAAAGAATTAAGGGTGTAACAAAACTTAAAGAGGGCGACCTTATACACACCTACTTATCGGGAGGAGTGGTATGTTCTACAATAGATGAAATTCAAAGAAAAAATGGAAAAAAAGAGTTATAAAAAATCTGTGGATCGCTTAGAGGAGATTATTTCTTTGCTAGATAGTGATCAGTTAGATATTGATGAGTTAAGTGAGCTTTTAAAAGAGGCCAATGAGCTTGTTTCATTTTGTAATAAAAAACTGTTGAGTACCTCTGAGGAAATAGAAAAAATAAGAAAAGAATCAGAGTTATCTGAAGAATAAAAGTTATTTTTGTTTTAATCAGAAATTAAACAATAGGAGATATGAAAGAGCTAGATTGGGCAAACCTGTCTTTTGGATATGTTCCAACAGACTATAATGTGCGAATCGCTTACAAAGATGGTAAGTGGGGAGAAATGGAAGTTAGTGATAACCCATACCTAAATATTCATATGGCAGCGACCTGTTTGCATTATGGTCAGGAGGCCTTTGAAGGGATGAAAGCTTTTAGAGGCAAGGATGGAAAAGTGAGAGTTTTTCGTATGGAAGAGAATGCTAAGCGGTTGCAAGAGTCTTGTGAAGGGATAAAAATGGCAGTTTTACCCGTTGAGCGTTACATTGAATCCATAAAGAAAGTTGTACAACTAAATAAAGACTTTGTACCACCTTATGAAAGCGGTGCTTCCCTTTATATTCGTCCACTTCTTATAGGAACCTCAGCACAAGTAGGAGTGAAGCCTGCATCCGAATATCTTTTTGTTGTATTTGTCTCTCCTGTAGGACCCTACTTCAAAGAGGGCTTTAAACCTACCTCTTATGCAATTATGAGACATCATGACCGAGTAGCACCTTTAGGAACCGGACGCTGGAAAATTGGTGGAAATTATGCAGCGAGTTTAGGAGCTGGTGAAGAGGCTAAGTCTAAAGGTTACTCGGCTGTACTTTATTTAGATGCCAAAGAGAAAAAATACCTTGATGAATGCGGCCCAGCCAACTTTTTTGGAATACGAGGAAATACTTATATAACTCCGAAGTCGGATTCAATCCTAGCCTCCGTGACCAATAGGAGCTTGATGACTCTAGCTGAAGATATGGGGATGACGGTAGAAAGAAGGCCTGTTCTGGTTGAAGAATTGGCGACATTTGATGAGGCAGGTGCCTGTGGAACAGCTGCGGTAATAAGCCCAGTAGATCGTGTTGATGACCTGGATGAAAATAAGTCTTATCAAATAAGTAAAGATGGCCAGGCAGGGCCCATAAGTACAAAGCTGTACAACAGACTGCGTGCTATACAATATGGTGATGAACCGGATAAGTTTGGTTGGATTACCATTATTGAGTAAATAAAGAGATAGAAAGGGAGGGCTTAATGCTTTCCCTATTTCTTAGTAATAAAATCGAATTGAAAACTCTATTATAGAGTGATACTAGCTTATAAGAATGGCAAAGAGTAAACTAGAGAAGTTTGCCGATATGGCAAGATATCCCAATGTTTTTGAACACCCTTTTCGGGTAGCAGATGAAACTCCTTTTGAGATGAAAGGAAAGTGGAATAAAGCGTATTTTAAGAACGATAACCCTATTGTCTTGGAACTGGGGTGCGGACGCGGAGAATATACCGTTGGATTAGGAAAGATGTTTCCCAATAAAAACTTTATAGGTGTAGATATTAAAGGTGCCCGAATGTGGAGTGGTGCAACAGAAGCCTTAAAAGAGGAGTTACCAAATGTGGCCTTTTTGCGCACACAAATTGAAATTATTGATCGTTTTTTTGAAGAGAATGAGGTTCATGAAATATGGCTAACTTTTTCAGATCCACAAATGAAAAAAGCGACAAAAAGACTTACCTCTACTTATTTTATGGAGAGATATCGTAAGTTCTTAAAGGACAAAGGGGTGATACATGTTAAAACAGACAGTAATTTTATGTATACATACACCATGTATATGTTAAAGAATAATGAATTGCCCATTCTTTTTGAAACAGAAGATTTATATCACTCTAATTTAATTGATGAGATTTTAGGGATTAAAACCTATTATGAACAGCAATGGCTAGATCGAGGACTCACGATAAAATATATTAAATTTCAATTGCCCCAAGAAGGGGACTTAAAAGAACCAGATGTTGAAATAGAATTGGATTCCTACCGTAGCTACAACCGTAGTAAGCGTAGCGGTTTGGAAACAAGTAAATAATAATAAATAGAATGACACTATATCCTAAGTTAATTTTAGATGCGTTAAAAACAGTTCGTTATCCAGGAACAGGTAAGAATTTAGTTGAGGCTGGAATGGTTGAAGATAATATTCGAATCGAAGGAATGAAAGTTTCCTTTTCTCTGCTTTTTGAGAAGCCGACAGATCCGTTTATTAAATCGGTAGTAAAGGCAGCAGAGACTGCTATTCTGACCTTTGTTAGTGAAGAGGTGGATATTAAGGGTAACATCTCAGTGCGAACTATAAAAGAGGCAAGACCTGAGGTGGGAAAACTCCTTCCACAAGTAAAGAATGTAATAGGAATCTCCTCAGGAAAAGGAGGTGTTGGAAAATCGACCGTATCAGCAAACTTAGCTGTAGCATTGGCTAAACAAGGTTATCAAGTAGGTCTGTTGGATGCCGATATTTTTGGACCTTCAATACCCAAGATGTTCCAGGTTGAAGATGCACGTCCTATCCTAGTGGAAGTAGGTGGGCGTGAACTGATAGCACCAATCAGTAAATACAATGTTAAATTGCTCTCTATTGGCTTTTTTGTTGACCCAGATCAGGCTACACTTTGGCGTGGTGGGATGGCTAGTAATGCTCTGAAGCAATTAATAGGAGATGCCAACTGGGGAGATTTAGATTACTTACTAATAGACCTACCTCCAGGGACAAGTGACATTCACCTCACGATTGTTCAAACATTAGCTTTAACAGGAGTTGTAGTTGTTAGTACTCCGCAGGAAGTGGCACTAGCTGATGCTCGAAAGGGAATTAATATGTTTACTAACGACAAGGTTGCTGTACCTATTTTAGGACTTGTAGAAAACATGGCTTGGTTTACTCCTGCCGAACTTCCTGAAAATAAATACTATATTTTTGGAAAAGATGGAGCTAAGAAGCTAGCAAAGGAGGCGAACATACCGCTACTGGGACAGATTCCTTTGGTTCAAAGTATACGTGAGGGTGGAGATCAAGGATCACCTGTAGCTCTTAAAGAGGATACTATTACTGGGCAATCTTTCGCTCAACTTGCTGTAGAGCTCGTTGAACAAGTAGATAAGAGAAACCGGGAAAAAGATCCAACTAAGATTGTTGAAATTACACAGAGATAAATTAAAAAGGGAGGTTTAAACCTCCCTTTTTAATTATATCATTTTGCTCTTTTTTTCTTGAGCTCAAAATACCTATCAATGGCATGTTTTCTACTGGCTATTATTTGCCACCTATAGACTAAACAAGTTGTAATAAAATAGAATCCTGCTTGAAGCCAAAGCGCCTGATACTCCAACTTAACTTCATGCAAAGTAGCTCCCATATTATTGATGCGTACAAAACCATTAATTCCAAAGGTTGAAGGAAAAATGTAAGAGATGGTTTTCCAAAAATCAGGAACAGCTGCTCCAGGCCATGAAATGCCAGAAATGAAGAGTAAAGGGATAGAGCTGAAAACAAAGATAAGCATAGGTGTCTCCCTATTGCGTATGGCAATTGAAGCAGTCATGGCAAAAAAGATACATGCTGCTAAGTAGGGAAGAACAAACAGAAGTAAATCTTGTGGCATCCCTATTTGGTTTAGGTTGAAAATTCGAGGTACAACACATAGAACATAAATAGAAATCAAGGCGTAGATCATAAAATAACATAGCCCTTTTCCTAGAACAATTCGTAAGGTTCCATTGTAATGTTTATTAATAGGAACTAAATCCTTGAATCTGTTTTTTTCCCTAGCAGTACCTACAGCTAAGCCTATTCCAAGTAGGAGAGATTGTTGAATCACTAAGATTAATACCGCTGGAATTAGAAAAGCAGCAAACCCATTGGTGGGGTTGAACAATGCTACATCTTGATATTCTATAGGGTATGTGCTTACTAGGTCCTCTCGGTGAGTTGTATTTCCCAACCGTGTTATCTTTATATTTTTATTGATATCTAGAGATACGGCTGTATTGGCTATGAGTAATGCTTTATAGTATAGAAGTCCACTCATATCACAGAAGAGGCTAACTTCGGTTTGTTCTCCAGTGTTTAGTTTGGCACTAAAATCGGATGGAAAATACATGATACCATATATTTTCTTTCGCTTAAGCAGTTCTTTAGCCTCTTCCATGTCAGCACAGTAAGCTACGATATCAACATCGGGAGTACCATCTACTTTTCTTATAAACTCTCTACTTAATTTTGAGTTGGAGTGGTCTACAACAGCTGTTGGCACTTCTCTTACTACCTCATTGTCGTAAATAAAGCCATAGAGAAGGGGATATCCAAGAGGAAGCAACAGAAAGAATGTTATCACGCCTTGATCCTTAAAGACATCTTTAAACTCTTGTCTCCAAATGAAGAAGAGGTCGTTAAATCCTTGTTTTATCTTATATATGAGTGAATGCTTATTCATTATGGCATATATTTATAATAGAGTAATGCCTCCTTCAGTCTATTTAAAACGAGGAAGGGAAGTAACATGAAAAGTAAAAGTGCTACATAATTTTGCCAGGAGTAAACCATGTTATATCCATTTAAGGCTTGGTCTACGTAAATAAGAAAATAATGCCTAAGTGGAAAGAGGTTGGCTATGGCTTGTAAGCTTGGGTGCATAGCCATAACTGGAAAGGAAAACCCAGTGATGGAAAAAGAGACAACTCCCCATAATGAGGCAAAACTTAATCCTAACCTCAAAGAAGGAAAAAGTCCAATCATAAAAATACCTAGGCATTGAGAAGCTAGAATAAGGCAAAGAGTAGCTAATAACATAGGCACTATTCCACTATTACATGGGAAGTGAAGATAACCATATAGATAACTATTATATAGAGCCCCCATGATGAAAAATACGATGGTTTGGGGTAGTATTTTCCCTATTATTGCAACTCCTATGGAATCCTTACTGAGGTGTAACCACTCTCTTGAGCTTTTTTCTTTAATCTCTACTCCGATAGAGAAGACAGTAACCATTAGAATCATTAGCATTAAAACACCAGGAACCAAGGTGTTACTTAGGTAAACAGAGTAGTTTAACCAAGGGTTACTAATGGGGTGAGTATCTATTTTAATGGGCTGTAAAAAAGCCATGGCTTGCTTCTCTGTTGCCCCTTTGGCATAAAGGATAGAGCGCGAAGCTCCACCCGCAGCTAGCTCTCCCATCATCTTCATATCCTTAAATAGAAGAGATCCTGCTATGAGGTAGGCATTATTGGTGTAAAACGAGATGGTT
The DNA here is from genome assembly GCA_030151845.1 of Bacteroides sp. Taxonomy (GTDB): domain Bacteria; phylum Bacteroidota; class Bacteroidia; order Bacteroidales; family Bacteroidaceae; genus Bacteroides_E. The sequence continues at coordinate 1,103 of JASLCM010000038.1, read as the reverse complement.
GGTTGCTGAAACGACTGTGCATCCGAAGATAGGCCTTTTGGAATATAAAAGAATCCATAAATATCTCCTTTTTGAACCGCCTCCCGTCCCTCATCCATTGTCTCATAACGTGCTATGATTTGTGATTGTCCCATGGCATCCAGATTTCTCAATATTTTTCTAGATGCACTTGTTTGATCTAAATCTACCGCTCCAATGGGCAGGTTAGTTGGTAATCCCTCTGCCATTAAAGAGGTAAAGAAGATGTAGCAAAAAAGTGGAGCTATAACCATACAGAAGAGGTATAGCGGGCGAGAGGTTAACCTTTTAACTTCTCGACGCATCACTTCAACGAGTGGTCTATCTTTCTTTTGAACTCCATTCATAATCGCTTTCTTATCTTTTTAATACAACAGTCATTCCTGGGCGTAACCCCTTTACTCGATCCATAGGAAGTGCTCTAACTTCGAATGTTTTCATATCAAACTGTCCCATTGTTTTTGTAGCTTTCCAAGCTGCATAAGTACCTAAGTCCTTCATGAAGTAAATCTTTACACGAAACTCTTTGTTATTTAGAGCAGGAGCAAAGACAGTAAGTTCCTCACCTATTTCCACGCTGTTGAGTAAGTCCTCTCGTACGTTAAAAGTTAGCCACATATCTTCTAAAACAGCTACATTCATAATAGGAGCACCTGTGCCTACTAACTCGCCAACTTTAGGGAAGATTTCAGAAACTTCACCGGGTGTTTGAGCTATAAGGTAGGTTTCATGAAGGTATGACTCAACTTCGGCTACAGCACCTTTAGCTCTATCAACAAGTGCTTTCGCAGCCATCTTATCTTCTCGTTCTGCACCATTTTTAGCCATGGTATATTGTGCTTTTGCAGCCTTTTCGGTAGCTATAGCAGCATCTCTCTTGGCTATAATTTCGTCTAGTTTCTGTGCAGGAATAACCCCTTTATCGTATAGGTTTTGAAGCCTCTGATAAGATTTTTGCATTATTTCAACACCAGCTTTCGACTTTTGCCAAAGTTCATAAGCTGTTTGTATCTGTTCTTCACGAGCACCTTTGATTGCTTTTTCATTTTGGGCTTGAGCTGCATCTTGAGCAGCTTTAGCCTGTT
>JASLCM010000015.1 GCA_030151845.1 Bacteroides sp. | reverse complement strand
ATTCAATTATTTTAAGTTCTTGTCTATGACAAAAGAAGGTGTGTCGCTCTTACAACGATTTACAATTTGGCGGGAAACCAATATAAAAGAGAAGCAATTCGTTTTAATTTTAAGTTTCTTTGTAGGTATACTTACCGCTATTGCTGCGTTGATTCTGAAGTTTTTAATTCACACTATTCAACAATTCCTTACGGATAACTTTAACATGACAGGTGCCAACTATCTTTATTTGGTCTATCCTGTTGTTGGTATATTTTTAGCCGGCCTTTTTGTTCGGTTAATTGTTAAAGATGATATAAGCCATGGGGTTACCAAGATTCTTTACTCCATATCCCGGAAACAAGGAAGAATAAAGAAACACAACACTTGGTCTTCCATAATTGCCAGTTCCATTACTATTGGGTTTGGTGGTTCTGTAGGAGCTGAGTCACCAATTGTACTAACAGGTTCAGCGATAGGATCTAACCTGGGCGATTTTTTTAAAATGGAGCACCGCACATTGATGTTAATGATTGGTTGTGGTGCTGCAGGAGCAGTTTCCGGAATTTTTAAAGCACCCATTGCTGGATTGGTCTTTACCATAGAAGTATTGATGTTGGATTTAACCATGTCTTCACTACTTCCTCTACTCATATCTTCTGTAACAGCAGCTACCGTCTCCTATGTGATGACCGGACAAGAGGCTATGTTTAAGTTTCATCTTGACCAACCTTTTGAACTCTCTAGAATACCTTCTGTCATTTTACTAGGAATTTTCTGTGGATTGTTAGCCCTGTATTTCACTCGGACAATGAACAGGCTAGAGGGTGTTTTTGGTCGTTGTACAGGTCCTTATCAGAAGTTGGCGTTGGGTGGTATTATGTTGAGTATTTTAATTTTCTTATTTCCCCCTTTATACGGTGAGGGGTATGATACCATTGAGTTGCTCTTAAATGGGCAAACTACTGCCGAGTGGGATACCGTGCTTAATAACTCTTTTTTCTATGGACATGGCAACTTACTGCTTGTATACCTACTACTAATTGTTATTTTTAAAGTCTTTGCCTCTAGTGCAACCAATGGAGGTGGTGGTTGTGGAGGGTTATTTGCACCTTCCCTATACTTAGGATGTATTGCTGGTTTTATCTTTTCTCACTTTAGCAACGGGTTGGCTCTGTTGCCTAACTTACCCGAGAAGAATTTTGCTTTAATGGGAATGGCAGGGGTGATGAGTGGGGTGATGCATGCGCCACTCACAGGAGTTTTTTTAATTGCAGAGCTTACAGGTGGATATGATCTGTTTCTACCGCTAATGATTGTCTCTGTAAGTGCTTATCTAACTATTATAGCCTTCGAACCACATAGTATATACTCTATGCGTTTAGCCAAAAGAGGGCAGTTAATAACACATCATAAGGATAAGGCAGTACTTACACTGATGAATATTGATAACCTAGTTGAAACAAATTTTGTAACCGTTCGGCCAGAGATGGATCTAGGTCAGCTCATTCAGGCAATATCAAACTCTCACAGAAATATATTCCCTGTAGTGAATGAAGATAATACGCTGATTGGTGTTGTTTTACTAGATGATATTCGGAATATCATGTTTAGACAAGAGTTGTATCATCGGTTCACCGTTGAACGATTGATGACATCGGTTCCAGCTCGTATACAAGATACGAACACCATGGAGGAGGTGATGCGAAGGTTTGATGAAACAAACGCATGGAACTTGCCGGTTGTAGATGAGAATGGAGGATATTTAGGCTTTATTTCAAAGTCTAAAATCTTTAATTCTTACCGGCAGGTATTGGTAGATTTTTCAAGAGATTAACAGGTAAACGTATGAGAGAGAAAGAAAGTCTTAGAATAGTATATATGGGGACACCTGAATTTGCAGTGTTGCCCCTTAAAGCCTTAGTAGAGAATAATTACAATGTAGTAGGAGTTGTTACTATGCCAGATAAACCCGCAGGAAGAGGGCATCGTATACAGGAATCGGCTGTTAAACAGTATGCAAAATCTGTAAATTTGCCAATTTTACAACCCGAAAAGTTGAAAGCAGAAGAGTTCCTTGATGAGTTAAGAACATTAAAAGCCGATTTGCAAATTGTTGTGGCTTTTAGAATGTTACCCGAGGTTGTGTGGGCTATGCCAGAACTTGGTACATTTAATCTACATGCCTCTTTACTACCACAATATCGTGGCGCAGCGCCTATTAACTGGGCCATTATAAATGGGGAGAAAGAGACAGGAGTCTCTACCTTTTTTTTAAAACATGAAATAGATACAGGGGCTATTATTTTACAAGAAAAGACACCAATATTTCCAACCGATGATGTAGAAACGGTACATGATCGTTTGATGGAGATAGGAGCAAAAGCGGTAATAGATACTGTAAATTTAATTTTAAAAGGTGAAGATGAGGCTATCCCGCAGGAGAAGATAGAGTTGAAAGAGGAGTTAAAAGCTGCTCCTAAAATCTTTAGGCCGACTTGTCGGATTAATTGGGGTCAGCCAGCAGAAAAAATATGGAACTTTGTTCGTGGACTTTCTCCATACCCTGCAGCATGGAGCGAACTGTATCAAGAGGAAAAGGATAAAGGGTTGCAGTTTAAAGTCTTTAAGGTATCAGTGACAGGTAAGGAGTGTTCTTCTGAAATGCCAGGAACACTTAAAACAGATGGTAAGAGTTTTCTTTTAGTTGCCTCTTTAGACTACTGGCTATCAATTGAAGTGGCACAGCTACCAGGAAAGAAGCGTTTGAAGATAGATGACCTTTTAAGGGGTTTTTCGATTACCGATGAGAACTTTTTAAAATAAAGAACGCTTATGCTAAGCTAATTCCTATCTTTAGGAATGAATTAAAATAAAAAGACAATACATATGAAACATAAAATTTCTCCTTCTATCTTATCAGCAAATTTCGCTCATTTGGGCAAAGAGATAGAGATGGTAAATAAGAGTCAGGCAGATTGGGTACATATTGATATCATGGATGGTGTTTTTGTGCCCAATATCTCTTTTGGATTTCCTGTTTTGAAATATGTGGCAGAGTTAACAGATAAGCCTTTGGATGTCCACTTGATGATAGTAGAACCCGAAAAATTCATCCCTGAGGTGAAAGCATTGGGGGCAAAAATTATGAATGTACACTATGAGGCATGCCCGCATTTGCATCGAGTGATTCAACAAATAAGAGAGGCAGGAATGGAACCTGCAGTAACCATTAATCCTGCAACACCAGTATCTTTATTGAAAGATATTATTAAAGATGTATATATGGTGTTGGTTATGAGTGTAAATCCTGGTTTTGGTGGACAGCAATTTATTGAGCATTCGGTAGAGAAGGTAAGAGAATTAAAGAACCTTATCACGACGAGCGGCTCAAAAGCACTCATAGAGGTAGATGGAGGAGTGAACCTGGAGACAGGTCAAAAGCTTCTTGAAGCAGGAGCAGATGTACTGGTAGCTGGTAGCGCCATATTCTCTGCAAAAGATCCCATTGAGACAATAGCCGCAATGAAAGATTTGTAAAGAGTCGTGTGGATTCGCTGATTTTTCATCGTTATCCATTTCTTCGCTTACTACTCCCCTGGATAGTTGGAATAATTTGTGGAGATTATCTTTTCTTTAGAGAGGACTCCTACGACTGTGATGTAATATTTCTATACAGTATTCCTTTTCTACTTCTCGGGGCATTTTTAGCCAAACAATCCAATCGAAGAGTAATCTTCCTCTGGAAAGTTTGGTTTTTTATTTCTATCTATCTCTTATCCTTTGCATATAGTTGGAGTAAGTTAAGTAGAGTGGAGCAGCATCTGGAGCGAGCAACGCAATCGTACGAGGTTCTCTCTTTGAGCGAGGTTAAGCGGAATAACAGCGTGCACTCTTTTTTAGCAGTAATATCGCACTCTTCAATTAGGAGCGATATTGGTAAAAAACTTCAAGTTTCTATTTTACAAGATTCAGTTGATCTTGACCTCCCTTTAGGTAGCAGACTTTATATTAATGGGGTGATTAAAAGGCCTACTCCTCGCATACGATATGAGTTCGATTATGGGAAATACTTGGTTCGGAAAGGGGAGCTTGGAACCATTTTTGCTCCTTCTGCTCAATGTAAGAAGGTAGGTAGTGCTTCTGTTAAGGAGTTAAAAGGGGCAGATGAAGAGATGAAAAGTGTAATAGTAAACTTTTATCGATCCTTGAAACTACCCAGTGAGGAGGTTGCTCTGCTGAGTGCATTGACTCTAGGTGAGCGTAGAGAGCTCACTACAGAGCGTACATCTCTTTTTACAGATGCAGGTGTGAGTCATCTTTTGGCCTTGTCTGGTTTACATGTTGGCGTAATCTTTTTCATTGTTGCATGCTTGTTCAGAACCTTATTTAGGAAGTTCCCTCATCAAAAGATTATTACTTATCTCATGTCCACGTTAAGTATGTGGTTTTTTGCCTATTTAACAGGTTTTTCTCCTTCTGTTGTTCGATCTGTTCTGATGTTTTCTATTTTAGGAGCAGGAAAACTTAATCGGTATCAATCCGATGGGTTTAATCAGCTTTTTGCTACAGCTTTTATTATGCTTGTAGTCAATCCTATGTGGTTGTATGACGTTGGATTCCAGCTCTCCTTTATTGCTGTGTTCAGCTTGCTATTAGGCAGGTTTGCATACCATTACCTTGAGCAAAAAAATAGGATTGTTCGATACATTCTCTCTCTCTTGTGGACCTCTCTAGTTGCACAACTAGGAACCTTACCTCTTATTCTGTATTACTTTGGTCAGTTTCCTACCTACTTTTTATTGGCTAATTTATTGATAATTCCTTTAATTACTTTCGCTTTATTTCTTGCTGTAATAGCATTGCTCTGTTCGTTCGTTTTTCCTGTATCCCTTTTTTTAGCCAAAGGGATACATCTCTCTTTTCTCTGCTCAGAACTCTTATTAAGAATGTGTAAAGAGCTACCTGGTGCTTTAATTAAGAGCATCTATATAACAGGGTTAGAGGCCTCTTTTATCTATTTTTCTCTATTCTTGTTTCTCCTCTTTTGGGCAACAAAGAGTAGAAAACTACTTTTTATAACGCTTCTGTTTCCATTTTTTATTGTAGGGGCATTCTATGCACAGCGTACATGGAGAAAGCCAGATCCTGGTTTTTACTATGTGGGAGAGGCTAAAGGAACTCCTGTTTTTCATTGTTATACTGGAGAAAAGAGTTACATGATTATTGGAAGGGGGGCTCCAGAAAGCGGATTTCTTTACAAGGGACTTGTTAAATATAGCTCCTTATTAGGACTTCCTAACACTATTGAGTTATATTCAGCCCACCATGAACCCGGATTCTCATATGAGAAGTCTGGTCTTATTTATTCGAACGAGAAGTCTTTGTATGTGGTTCCTTCTTATCTAGGATATAGTCAGTATCAAGGAGAGAAGCTTTCTGTAGACTATCTGTATATCCACCGGCAACTTTATGGTAATTTAAAATTATTAACGAATTACTATTGGGCTAAATGTGTTTATATCGGTGAGAATGTTCCTGATAGGCAGCGGATAGAGATAAAACAACTGCTAGAGAAGAATAACTTGAGGTATGTTGAGTTAAAGAGGGAAGGATATACTAAATTAGAAGGATAAAATATAAAGATTTTCTTAAATTTGTAGCTTATATATCAAAAAAGAGAATTCATGTTAACTAAAATAATTGAGCAGTCTAAGATTGATCGTTTCAAAAAGTGGTTTGTACGAGCTGAAAAGATTGTCCTTATTGCTCATGTTGGTCCCGATGGAGATGCTATCGGATCCTCCTTAGGTTTGTGGCATTTTTTTCAATCTCAAGGAAAAGATGCAACTGTTGTTATGCCTAATGCTTTTCCAGACTTTTTAAAATGGATGCCTGGAAGTAAGGAGATAATATTGTTTGAAGAGGAAGAAGAGCATGCCACCAAACTACTAAATGAAGCAGATGTGATTTGCTGTTTAGACTTTAATGCTTTAAGTAGGGTCGCAGAGATGGAAGAGGTGGTTCGTAACTCTCCTGCACGTAAAATGATGGTAGACCACCATTTACATCCTGAAGATTTTTGTGCAATAACGATATCGCATCCAGAAATATCCTCTACCTCCGAGTTGGTTTTTCGGTTAATCTGTAGATTAGGCTTTTATTCAGAGATAACAAAGGAGGGAGCTGAATGTATCTATACAGGTATGATGACCGATACAGGAGGATTCACTTATAACTCTAACAACAGAGAAATCTATTACATTATCAGTGAGCTTCTATCTAAGGGGATTGACAAGGATGCTATTTATCGAAAGGTTTTTAACACCTACTCTGCCTGTAGGTTGAGATTGATGGGGCATGTTCTCACAACAATGGAGGTTCATCAAGAGTACTCCACTGCAATTTTAACGCTCTCTGCAGAAGAACAAGAAAAATTTAACTATGTGAAAGGCGACAGCGAAGGATTTGTTAATATCCCACTCTCTATCGAATTTGTTAATTTTAGTTGTTTTTTTAGAGAAGATTCGGAAAAGCAGATGATAAAGGTATCTTTACGTTCTGTAGGTGATTTCCCTTGTAATAAACTGGCTGCTAAGTACTTTAATGGAGGTGGGCACTTAAATGCATCTGGTGGTGAGTTTTATGGCACACTAGATGAAGCAAAAGAGCGCCTCTATGCAGCAATGAAAGAGTTCAAGAAACTATTAAATAAATAACCATCTTTATTGATAACAATTAAGAAGAATATGAAAAAATACGCATACCTTTTACTTTTGCTTCTTGTAGCTAGTTTTAGCTTTCAGGCTTGTAGTAGCAGAAAAACTTATGCTGAGCAGTTGGCCGATGAGCGTAGAGCTATTTCAAAATTTGTGAAAGAGAGAGGAATAACTCTTATCTCTGAAGAGGAATTTAAGGAGAATAATTTCACTACAGATCTAGCTAAAAATGAATATGTACAGTTTAAGAGCGGTGTATGTATGCAAATTTTAGATCCAGGTGGACACGAGAATCCTGCCGATACCTTTAAAACACAAGATGATGTTCTTGTTCGTTATGTTGAATATGGTATAATGGAAGAGGATACTACACTTTCTAATATTTATGACCCACATTTTGTAGATCGTTTTACCTATCAGTACGATAAAAAAATGGGAGCATCTGGCCGCTTTAAGTATGGAACTATGATGAAGGCTTTTGAAAGTACAGTAGTCCCAGCAGGTTGGTTAGTACCGCTAGAGTATGTAAAAGATATGGGGAAGGTTAATTTAATTGTTCCCTCAAAACAAGGGCATACCTATGCTAGTAGATATGTGCACCCTTACTTTTATGAAATTAGAAAATATCAAAAATATTAACAATAAATACAATAGAAAAACATGTCACTTATAAAATCTATATCAGGAATTCGTGGTACTATTGGTGGACCCGTAGGAGAAGGATTAACTCCACTAGATGTCGTTAAGTTCACCTCGGCTTATGCAACGCTAATTAGAAGGTCTAAGAAATCAACAAGCAATTCCATTGTTGTTGGTAGAGATGCACGTATTTCTGGTGAGATGGTAAAAAACCTAGTTGTAGGAACCTTAATGGGAATGGGATGGGATGTTGTAGATATCGATTTAGCATCAACACCTACAACTGAGCTTGCAGTTACTATGGAAGGTGCTGCAGGTGGAATAATTTTAACAGCTTCTCACAATCCTAAACAGTGGAATGCACTTAAGTTATTAAATGAAAAAGGTGAGTTCCTCAATGCTGAGGAGGGAAAAGAAATTTTAGCCATAGCAGAGAAAGAGGACTTTGAATACAGTTGCGTAGACACACTAGGTAAGTATAGAAAAGATTTAACTTACAATCAAAAGCATATTGATAGTGTTTTAGCTTTGGATCTGGTTGATGTTGAGGCTATTCGTAAAGCAAACTTTAAGGTTGCTATTGATTGTGTAAACTCCGTAGGTGGATTGATTTTACCAGAATTGTTAAAACAACTTGGTGTTACTTCGGTTGAGAAGCTTTACTGCGATCCTACTGGAGATTTTGCACATAATCCAGAACCTTTGGAACAAAACCTCACAGATATAATGGGACTGATGAGAGGGGGAAATGCAGATGTTGCTTTTGTTGTAGACCCTGATGTGGATCGTCTTGCTATGATTTGTGAAGATGGAACCATGTTTGGTGAGGAGTATACCTTAGTTGCTGTTGCCGATTATGTATTGAAACATACTCCAGGAAATACTGTTTCAAACTTAAGCTCAACTAGAGCATTAAGAGATATAACTGAAAAATATGGGATGAGCTATTCCGCTTCTGCAGTAGGAGAGGTTAATGTTGTTGCAGAGATGAAGAGAACCAATGCTGTTATTGGTGGTGAAGGTAATGGAGGAATCATTTATCCTGAAAGTCACTATGGAAGAGATGCTTTAGTAGGTATAGCTCTTTTCCTTTCTCACTTGGCGCATGAAGGAAAGAAGATGAGTGAGTTAAGAGCTTCTTACCCTAACTATTACATTGCTAAAAATAAGGTGGAACTTACACCTGAGATAGATGTGGATAAGATCTTGGAAAAAGTAAAAGAGAAATACCAAAATGAGAAGGTGAATGATATTGATGGGGTAAAAATAGACTTCCCAGACAAATGGGTTCATTTAAGAAAGAGTAATACTGAACCTATTATTAGAGTTTACAGTGAAGCGCATAGTTTGGAGGAGGCCGATCAGATTGGCCATGATGTGATGAAAGTTATTGATGAACTCTCCAAATAGAGCGATTAATTAAGATATAAAAAAGTGGAGCTAATAGACTCCACTTTTTTTATGCTAGATTATTAAGGGAAAAGGAGTGAGCCGTCTCCATAGCTTAAAAAGCGGTAGTTATTCTCTAAGGCATGTTTATATAGCTCTCTCCAACCCTCTCCAATAAAGGCAGAAACAAGTAAAAGTAGTGTACTTTCGGGTTGATGAAAGTTTGTAATCATCCCTTTTACTATTTTATATTTGTATCCAGGAGCTATGATGATTTGAGTAGAGGCATGCAGTACTGTTTCATCTCTGTTCTTTAGGAAGTCATGTATGGCTTGTAAAGCGTCAACGGTGTTAACTTCAGTCTTATTGTCATACGGTTCCCACTGTGATACATGTAGATCGGAGTCAGAATGAACACGTCCCTCCATGATCATTTTCCCCAGGTAATAGAGACTTTCTAGTGTGCGTACAGAGGTGGTTCCTACAGCGATAGCTTTACCTTGATGCTTTAGTAGCCGAGAAAGGGTGGTTGTGCTTACTGCGATATGTTCGCTGTGCATACGATGTCCCTCTAGTGTTTCTGATTTTACAGGTTTAAAAGTTCCTGCACCTACGTGTAGTGTTACTCTCTCTTCTTCTACTCCTTTTTTTTGAAGTTGTTCTAGGATGTTTTCTGTAAAGTGTAATCCTGCAGTGGGAGCTGCAACAGAGCCTTTTACTGAGGCATAGACTGTTTGGTAGTCTTGTAAATCGGATTGTTCTGTCTTCCGATTTAAATAGGGAGGAATAGGTAATTCACCAAAACACTCCAAGATAGCTGCAAATGAAATGGCTGGATTATTCCAAGCGAAGGTTATAAGTTCACTTGTGTGTTGCTTGCCTTCTCTTTTCGCAGTAAGTATAACTTTATTTCCTTGAACCGATAACTCCTTGGTTAGGACTCCCTCTTTCCATTTTTTAGAGTTTCCTAGTAGGCAGGCCCAGGTCACTTTGGTTGTCGACTCAAAGTTCTGGGTGTACTCCTTAGGTGCATAGGGCTCTAAGCAAAAGATTTCAATAGTTGCACCTGTTGTTTTTTGAAAATGAAGTCGGGCTTGAATAACCTTAGTATCGTTAAAAATAATAAGGTCATTTGCC
>JASLCM010000013.1 GCA_030151845.1 Bacteroides sp. | reverse complement strand
GGTTACCCTCTTTGTCGTATTTGTACAGACCTTTTGTATCTGACACGTAGTAGTAGTTTTCATCAATAGCAATACCTTGACGGCCTACCACTGGAATTACCTTTTTCAAACGATACTCTGTACCGATGTGTTGTGCCATAACTGATGTCATAGCAACTAGCAATAACGAAAGTGTGATTAATGTCTTTTTCATATTGTTTAATAATTAAAAGTGTGTTAACAAGATTAGAATTTAAAAATACCCATTAATTGAACTTGGTTGTAACCTGATTCACCAATAGCTTCTTTAGCATCGCTTGAGTAGAAACCGTGTTGGTAGTTCAATTGTAGTTTGAAACGTGATACTGGTTCGTAAGTAACTGCAGCTAGAATACGATCGTAGTTGTTTGCTGTTGTCTTATTAACCTTATCTTCGTATCTGTCGTAACGAATTACAGGAAGAATTTCACCATATTTTGTTTGGAAGTGGTATCCTGCAAGAGCATAGAATGCACGTTCGTCGAATGACTTCTTCTCTCCTTTAAGGTAACCATATTCTGCACGGAAATCAAATCCTGTTGGGTTATTGTACCATGCACCTAGAATCATACGATTCATGTAGTTGTTTGGGCTAATTTCACCTTCACCTAAGTTGTAGTTATATTCTCCCCAACCGTAAGAAGCTTTGAAGTTTAAATATTTAATAGGACGTACTGTAACTGCTGTAACAACATCTTTTGATTTGTTGCTGTCGTCTTTTGTTGGTAATGAACCGTTAGTAACAGATAAGTTATAGCTTAAGTGGTGGAATCCTTCTTGTGATTTGAAAAGATCACCCATAACCATAACACCTAAGTCACGACCGTAGTCTACGAAGTCGTATTCGTAAGGATTTCTACAAACCATGCGGTAGCAAATGTTTGAGAAGTCTACAGTTTCCAGTGTTGCTGGAGAGATGTCGTAGTTTTCGTAACCTAAAGGTAAGAAATACTGACCTGCACGAACTTTAAACGCATCAGAGAAAGAGTAAGTTGCAAAAGCGTCCATTACTTGAATGTTCTTTTGTCCGTTACCATTTTTAGATCCAGCAATACCGTTGAAAGCCTCAATTTGAAGACGGAATGCTAATTTTGGAGTTACTTCACCATCAGCAATTAAACGTAGTCTCTTTGCTTGGAAAGAAGAGCTTCCCTTGCCTGCTGAGTTGTAGTTCCAACCAGTTTGTAAATAACCTGAGATTTTAGGAGCTTTTGCTACAATCTCTTTTAATGTTGAATTGGTAGATTTTACCTCAGCATTCTCCTCAACGCCTACAGCAAATGCTGAAGAGCATACAAATAAGGAGCTAGCCGCTAACATAACAGTTAAAAAACGTTTCATAAATAAGTTTAATTAGTTATTTAAATAAAAATAATTAATAATTTTTTATATATCAATTATTTATTCACTTAAATTAAATGAAGGCAAGAGATAAGAGTAAATAACAGAAGAACGGCTGAGGAGATGCACTATCCTATTTTATAGAGAGAATAATGTGTGTTTTTAAATGAATCTTTAAAACAAGTTGGTGAAGCAACACTTGTCTTTTCCCAAGTCGTATCTACAATGAATACCTCTATGGGTAATCTCATCTATTCACATCCAACTTTACCTTTCATCATTCATAGTTTTAAATTGTTTTACAATCTATTAGGTTACTGCTTTTATGCAGTACTCACTAATTTAAAGATTCTAGCGATTTGAGAGCTCTGCTTTAAGTTCGGCCGACTGTCGTTAATCTCTAGAGATGCTCGCCTATTCAAAACCTATTGCCTTCAAATCGAAACAAATGTAGTGGTTTTTTTCTTTCGAAAAAACTTTTCGTTATAATTTGTAACATTTTTGTAACAGAAACAAAACATAACATTTTTAAAGAAGTAGGTAAGTTTTTGAGAACTAGAAATATATAGAGGAGGGTTTGAGTGAATAAAAACTTAATAAAAATAGAGTGCATTATTTTATTTAAGTAGATGTAGTGAAGCAGACCTTTTAGTTTTCAAAGAAAAACTACCTTGAGTAGTCTTTTTCTTATGTCATATAATCGGTTTTACTTCTATCTGTTCTATACCTTATATATAGTATCTTAAAAGTGTGAAGTAAAAGTCTTTGTTTGTAGCCTCTTACTTTAGAGTTAAATTTCCCTTTCAACCAACAGCTTTCTCTCCTTTCATCTACTCCTCGTTGCTTATCAATCCGAAAGAGGCTTCTCTCCTAGTTTAACAAAAGCTCTGCCCCCCTACTTTTTAAGTTTACTTCTTTTCAAAACAACAAAAGTCTCTATTTACTTCCGCGTATTCCTACTTGTTTTTCTAAGAGGAAGAAATGCTTCTTCATACTCTTGCTTTATGAAAAAAAATCGCCCAATAGAAATAATTCTAAACTTTTAATTAGTCCACCCCTTTTCTTCAATAAATTTTATGATTTATCGCTTTTTTCAAAATTAAGGAGATGATAAAACTGATAAATCAGCAAATAAAAGGCTTGAAAAGGATTGTCTGAAATAAAAATACAATATTCATACAAATATTCACCAAATGCTTTTAACACCCTATTGTATAAGGGTTTGAGGGGTATTGTTTATTTTATTTATATTCTCAAAAACACTTTTTATACCGTACTAAACAAAAATGAACAGATAAAATTGCTGTTTTGATATAGTTTTGTTGCCGGAAAGCAAAAATAACACTTTGCGTTCGAATAGCAGTCGGAACTGACCAAACGAGAACTGCTTCAAGTCCCAAATCTAATAATATTTTTACTAAACAATAAACTAATGAATGGAGTTCGACAAAGAATTTTTCTGTTTATGCTGATCATGGCATGCTGTTTTACAGGTGCACAAGCACAACGAGTAGCACTAAAAACAAATGCTCTCTATTGGGGAACTTCTACTCCTAACCTTGGAATAGAGGTTGGTGTAGGTAAGCATACTTCTATAGACTTATTAGGAGGTTTCAATCCTTTTAAGTTCTCAGATAATAAGAGAGTAAAGCACTGGCTGGTTCAGCCTGAATTAAGATACTGGTTTTGTGATCTTTTTAATGGCCACTTTGTGGGTGTACATGCTCACGGTGCTCAATTTAACTTGGGTGGATTAGATATTCCTGTAGGTAGATTGAAAAACCTGAAAGATGAACGTTACGAAGGCTATCTCTATGGGGGTGGTATCAGTTATGGTTATCACTGGCTACTGAGCAACCGTTGGAACCTTGGGGTTAATATCGGTGCAGGTTATGCACGTATTCATTACGACAAATATCCATGTGCAAAATGTGGTAGCAAATTGGACGAGGGTAAGTATAACTACTGGGGAGTAACGAAGGCTGCAGTATCACTTGTTTACATCATCAAATAGAAACTGAGTAGAATGGAAAAAAGAATATATTTATTTGCTGTTTTGTTGCTCACATTCGCACATTTGAGTGCAGGTAACAAACCCTATGTAGAGCAGATTCAATTTTTAAATACAGAAGCAAAAGCAGGACAAGGTAAAGTTAGTCTTACCATGAAGGTTAAACTAGATGATTTGTCCCTACAAACGCAACACTCTTTAAGGCTCACCCCTATTTTAGTTGGTGAGGATGACTTAAGTACAGTTGAGTTTCCTTCGCTAATCGTAAATGGTAATACACGTAACAAAATTCATACACGTGCTATCACATTAAACAACGAAAACCCTTATAAGGGAGAGATATACGATGTAATTAAGCGCAAAAACAGAAAGAGTCAGGAAGTAGACTATGACTTTACTCTTCCTTCTGAGCCTTGGATGCAGAATGCACGTTTAATGATTCGTGAAGAGGTTACTGGTTGTGCAGCCTGTGAGGTTACTGAAAATATTTTACCTCTCATCCAACTAGCTCCTCCTTTCAAGCCAGAGTATCGGCTTATCTATGTAATGCCTGAAGCTGAAGTTAAGACAAGAAGTGACAGACATACTGCTACTCTCAACTTTAAGGTGGATCGTTACGAGCTACTTAGAAACTACAGAGAAAATGAGCAAGAGCTGGCAAAAGTTGACCGAGTAATAGCTGAAGTTAAAAACAACGACGATCTAAAGATTACAGAGTTTACTGTATCTGGATACGCATCGCCCGAGGGAAATGCGCAACACAACTTGAACCTATCAAGAAACAGAGCGAATGCATTTGCAAACTATCTATCGGAGACACACGGTATGAATCGTTCACTTTTTGAGGTTGAAGGTTACGGTGAAGATTGGAATTCACTGCGTGTACGTGTAGCAAACTCATTTTTGGAAAAGAAGCAAGAGATTCTTGCAATTATCGACAATGAGCCTAATAAGGATGCTAGAGATGCAAAAATAAGAAATCTTGATGGTGGTGTTTCCTATAAATTTATGTTAGATACCTATTACCCATTTTTGCGCCGTACGGAATATACCATTGCTTATGTGGTTCGCCCATTCAACGTTGAGGAGGCTAAAAAGCTCATTAAAACTAATCCTAAGCTCTTAAGCTTAAATGAGATGTTCTTGGTCGCACAAACCTATGAGCCAACCAGCAAAGAGTTTAAGGAAGTTTTCGATGTGGCTGTACGTAT